>JAEUUB010000774.1 GCA_016787745.1 Cyclobacteriaceae bacterium | reverse complement strand
TGCGCAACAATGGACCAAACCCCAACAGGTATTGGATAAGCCGGGGCACACACTTTGGTATCCCTCCCTTCAACCCATGAATACACCCGAAGACATTGAAAACAAATACACCTGCGTGCGGTTAGGAAAAAGAGCACGACTCTTTTTTAAAGATATGTACACCAATGAAGCCGGATTTCAAAGTGAGTACATGAGTGAATACATTATTGAATTCGAAAAATAATAAGAATGAATATCGACCGCAGTACAATTGAACAGGCGCACGAACGAATTAAGCCTTACATTCATCACACCCCTGTACTTACCAGCGCAAGTGTTGATGAGGTGGCGGGGTGCCACGTTTTTTTTAAGTGCGAGAACTTTCAAAAGGTAGGTGCCTTTAAAGCCCGGGGTGCCATGAATGCCGCGCTTTCCCTTTCTCCCGATCAACTGAGCAAAGGCATTGCAACGCACTCGTCAGGCAATCACGCACAAGCGTTGGCGCGGGCGGCAAAAATATTGGGAGTCAAATCTTATATCGTTATGCCCCGCACGGCTCCTGATATTAAAAAGCGCGGAGTGAAGGGGTATGGAGGAGAGATTTTTGAATGCGAGCCTACCCTGCAAGCCAGAGAATCCACGTTGGCCGAAGTGATAAAGAAAACGGGGGCAACTGAAATTCATCCGTTCAATAACTACGAAGTAATGGCGGGGCAGGCAACTGCAGCCAAAGAGTTATTTGAAGAAGTGGAAAACTTAGACGTAATCATGGCCCCGGTAGGCGGTGGCGGATTGCTGAGCGGCACGGCTCTGGCCGCTAAATATTTCTCTCCAAGAACGAAAGTGATAGCCGGTGAACCTGCGGGGTCAGATGATGCGTATCGTTCGTTACAAAGCGGAAAGATTGAACCCGCGCAATCACAAACCATTGCCGATGGATTGCTCACCACCCTTGGGGATAAAACTTTTCCTATCATTCACGAACTGGTAAGCGAAGTGATTACTGCTTCGGATGAACAAATCATCAATGCGATGAAGTTGGTTTGGGAGCGCATGAAAATAATTATTGAACCTTCGTGTGCGGTGCCTTTGGCTTCCTTGCTGAAAGAAAAGGAAAGGTTTAAAGGCAAACGGGTAGGCATCATTCTTTCAGGAGGCAATGTGGATTTGCCAAGAGCGCTGAAACTTATGGCCGAAGGAGTTTGATTTTAAGAAGTCGTTTATCCAACGCGAAGTTTTCTCGTCAACTCTTTCAAAATTACTTCCGCATGTACGCGCGAGTTTTCAATAAACCATTTGTTGGTTTGTAAACCGCCAACCACCACACCCGCCAGGTAAAGATCGGGAACATTGCTCTCCATGGTTTTCTCGTTATACACCGGAGTGTGATGTTCATCCTGTTGAAACTTTATACCCATTGATTTCATCAGTTCAAAAGGCGGCTGATAGCCTGTCATGGCCAACACAAAATCATTTTCAAGAACGCGAATTCCTTCCGGTGTTTTTATTTCAATGGTGGCTGGTGTAATTCGTTCCACGGTAGAGTTAAAATAAGCTTTAATAGAACCTTCCTTAATGCGGTTCTCAATATCGGGCTTAACCCAATACTTAACATTTTCGCGAATACCGCTTTCGCGGATAATCATTGTTACCTCAGCTCCTTTACGCCAGGTTTCAAGGGCTACATCTACAGCCGAATTCGCTGCGCCAATCACGGCAATCTTCTGACCGAAGTAGGGATGCGGCTCATCGTAGTAGTGTTTCACTTTGGGTAAATCTTCGCCTTCTACACGCAAGAGGTAAGGCCGATCATAAAATCCCAGAGCAAGAATAAGCGCTTTTGCAGTATACGTTTCTTTGTTTGTAATTATTTTGAATTGCGCTCCTTCCTTCAAAACCTGTTTTGCTTCTTCATAAAGTCTTACAGAAAGATCCCAACTTGTACATACTCTTCGGTAATACTCCAGCGCCTCGGGTCTTGTCGGTTTCGGGTTGTTCGAGATAAAGGGAACATTGCCAATTTCCAATCTTTCAGAAGTGGAAAAGAAAGTCATGTTTTGCGGATAGTGGAATAAAGAATTAACGAGGCATCCTTTTTCAATTATCAGGTAATTGAGGTCCGCTTTTTTGGCTTCAATGCCACATGCCAAACCAATGGGGCCCGCGCCAAGTATAATAACATCCTTCCCTTCCATTAACTTTCGTTAAATTTATAAGACAATATTGAGAAAATTTAGTGGCTAAACGCGATCAAGATCAATTTAAATGAGCGATCTAAAAATTTAGTTGTTCATTCTCAAAAAATTATGTCGGCAGAAAACGAACCGGAGTTACTTATTAAAAAGTTCAGGCGGTTAGCCCTGATTGCCATTTTTCTACTAGCGTTTACCTGGCCTCTGGGTAGTTTTTTTATATGGATATTTTTGGGAGCCACCGTCTATTTTATTTTTCTGGCTTACTACTATGCCCCACGCCCCAACCGTGAGAGAAAATCCGAATCCTTTTCCAGAAAGTGGGATAAAGACGAATTGCGTGAACAAAAAAAGCCAACCGTAAGACTGGCCGTCACAATTGTCATCATCGTTGCCGCATTCATTCTCTTCATTCTGGTAATTATCGGATATCTTA
>JAEUUB010000772.1 GCA_016787745.1 Cyclobacteriaceae bacterium | reverse complement strand
TAAAATTCCTTTAAGAAAGTAGGCAACCCTTCCTTCTCAGATTTTTTTTATTACTTTCATAATGTATGACTGCTGAGAAGTTACGATTAATTGAAGATCGGGATAAGATTAAAGACTGGCGTAAGTGGGGTCCCTATCTTACGGAAAGACAATGGGGAACCGTGCGGGAAGATTACAGCCATCAGGGAGATGCGTGGAATTTTATTTCGCACGATATGGCCCGCAGTCATGCCTATCGCTGGGGCGAAGAAGGAATAGCGGGAATTTCGGACGATCAACAATTGCTTTGTCTTTCGTTGGGCTTATGGAATAAAAAAGATCCTATTATCAAAGAACGATTCTTTGGCCTTACCAACCCCGAGGGAAATCACGGGGAAGATGTAAAGGAACTTTATTATTATCTAGACTCCACGCCCACCCACTCATTCATGCAGATGCTTTATAAATATCCGCATCAGGAGTACCCTTATTCCTTATTAGTAGAAGAAAACCGAAAGCGTGGCAAACAGGATCGTGAATTTGAATTGATCGATACGGGAATATTTTCAGACAACAGATATTTTGATGTTGAGGTTACTTACGCAAAAGCCGATGATCATGATATCCTTATGCAAATCCGGGTAACGAATCGAGGCGCAGAAGCAGCCGCTTTGGATGTGCTTCCAACTCTTTGGTTTCGCAACACCTGGACCTGGGGTACCGAAAGCGTTATTCCAGAACTTTATCTTGACGATAAGGGTGTGATAAAAGCGAGCCACACACAACTCGGCAACTACTATTTGTTTTGTGATGACAAGAAGGCCGAAGCGCTCTTTTGCGAAAATGAAACCAACACGTGGCGCTTGCACCAACATTATAAGGAAGGGAGTTTTAAAGACGGCATTAATGATTTTATTGTCTTTAATTACCCGGCTGCCATCAATAAAATCAAAAAAGGAACTAAATGTGCCTTTCATGCAAACTGGGTAATTAACCCCGGAGAGTCCCGCGTGTTACGACTCCGGTTGTCATCCCAATTTCATCTCAACCCTTTTCACGAATTTGACACAATACTCAATACCAGAAGTCAGGAGGCTGATGAGTTTTACAACGGCTTGCAAAAAGATATTGCCGATAGCGAAGAACAAATGATTCAACGACAAGCCCTGGCCGGAATGTTGTGGAGCAAGCAATTTTATTATTACGATTTAGATGTTTGGCTTAGGGGAGATCCAACGCAGCCTGCTCCTTCTTCCGAACGAAAACGAGGCCGCAACAGCGACTGGAATCACCTGCACAATGCAGACATTATTTCCATGCCCGATAAGTGGGAATATCCGTGGTATGCTGCATGGGATCTGGCTTTTCATACCATTCCCCTTGCTTTAATCGATCCTGAGTTTGCCAAACACCAACTTTTGTTACTGACTAAAGAGTGGTACATGCATCCCAACGGGCAATTGCCTGCCTACGAATGGTCTTTCAGCGATGTAAATCCTCCCGTACATGCGTGGGCCAGTTGGCGGGTTTATAAAATCGATCGAAAACTTCAAGACGGTAAGGCCGATCGGAAATTTCTCGAAGAGATCTTTCATAAACTGTTGCTCAACTTTACGTGGTGGGTAAACAAGAAAGACATGCATGGAAACAATATTTTCCAGGGTGGCTTTTTAGGTATGGATAACATTGGGGTCTTTGACCGAAGCAGCACGCAACTTCCTACCGGTGGTTACATCGAGCAATCGGATGGTACGAGTTGGATGGCCATGTTTACGTTAAACATGTTGCGCATGTCGCTCGAGTTAGCCAAAGAAAACCCAACCTACCAAAGTCTTGCCACCAAGTTTTTTGAACACTTTCTCTATATCGCTGGGGCGATGTCGAATGTAAATAATGAAGGCGTAAATCTGTGGGATGAGGAAGATGAATTCTTTTACGATGTATTGCATTTACCGAATCATGAACGAATTAAACTCAAGGTTCGGTCGATGGTTGGATTAATCCCGCTCTTTGCTGTCGAAGTATTGGACGAGGAAATATTTCAACATATGCCTGAGTTTACAGCGCGGTTAAATTGGTTTCTTCAAAACCGGCCCGACCTGGCAAACCTGATTTCCCGATGGGGCGACCGGGGTAAAAACCAACGACATCTCCTCTCTTTGTTACGAGGGCACCGGATGAAGCGTTTATTGAAACGAATGCTTGATGTCAATGAATTTCTTTCCCCGTATGGCGTACGCGCATTATCACGCGTGCATTTAGAAAATCCTTACATACTCCATGCCAATGGAAGTGAGTTTTCGGTACGGTATCAACCCGGTGAAAGCGATGCTTACTTATTTGGGGGCAACAGCAACTGGCGGGGTCCTGTTTGGTTCCCCGTAAATTTTCTGATCATCGAATCGCTTTATAGATTTCATCATTATTATGGTGATGAC
>JAEUUB010000060.1 GCA_016787745.1 Cyclobacteriaceae bacterium | reverse complement strand
GATAAAGCCTTGCCCCGGCACGCGGTGCATAACCCGCTTTGGCACGAATAGGGCAAATCAATTCCCTGATCAAGGGCTGTTTCCAGAATGGTATGATCCGGGGCAACCATTATTTTATACTCCTGACCGTCATACCGAATGGTCACTTCTCTTTCTTTCTTCTCGCCAGTAGGCGTTGCCTCCTCTTTTTTATTATCCTTATCAATGGTACCCTGAACAAAACTTTCCTTAAAGATTTTTTCTTTAGGGATGCTTCTGGCCGCTAAAAGGGTCTCTACATTCTTCATCATACCTTCGGGGCCACACATTAAGTAGGTAGATTTTTCCAATCCCCAATCGGGTATTCGTTCGAAAAGTTTTGTCAGCATCTCGTGATTCAACAAGCCGGAGTAGCCTTGCCAGTTCATGGGCGCATTATCCAAAACATGAATTACATGCAGTCTACCAGCATGCGTGGTCTGAAGTTTATCAAACTGATCTTTAAAAATGATGCTGTCAATATCGCGGTTACAATAGATGAGTGAGCAAATACTTTCAGGCTCCTGCGTAAGGGTGCTCTTAATTAATGACATCATGGGTGTGATGCCTGATCCCCCCGCAAACATGATGAGATGTCGCTTATTCTCCTTTTTATATTCCGTAGTAAAATGGCCTGTGGGGGCCATTACTTTAACAGTACCGCCTGCTTTAAGATTTTCAGGAAGCCAGTTTGACATTAGCCCGTTCTCCACTCGCTTAACGGTAACCGATAAATTCTCATCTGTAAAAGGCGAAGAATTCAAGGAATACGCTCTTCGTACTTCTTTTCCGGAGACGGAAATGATGAGGGTTAAAAATTGCCCTGGCTTATAGGTGATTTTATTTTCAGGTTGCGCAAATACAATACTAATAGCATCTTTTGTTTCCTGGATAATTTCCAAAACCCTTAAATCATAATAATGCGGACTTCCTTGCGTTGCAGGGGCCGATTTCTTCTCGCTCTTTTTAAAAAATCCGAATGCCATTTCTCTCTGATGATTGTATTGCAACAAAGGTAGGGATATTAGGCTTGAGTAGATAGTTTTGGATAATAGTCTTTAGAAGTTTCTCACGGTCTTAAGAACTAAAGACCATGCCGCTTACAAATTCAGCCAATATGTAAATTTCAACACCAGGGCTCTGTTTTTGCTCGAGAATACTTCCGCAAAGTAATTTTCGGTGTACACGATAAAGAAATCGGAGGCCGGTTTGTACCGCCATTGGAACCGCGCATTTAAATTCACATTATCGTAGCGATCGTTATATTGAACAAAGGTGGTAAGAAACAATTTATCGGTAAACGTAACGTCCAGCCGAGGGCTTACCAATAAAAAAGTAGCACTTCCGTATTCCGGTGGCAGAACTATATGATTGTAATCGCCCGCCAAAGAGATGCTGCCAAACGGCTGAACGCGATAAGATAGCAGTCCGCCCATGCTAATTCTCGTGCCGTTGTAAAACTCGCCCCCGCTCGTAGTCAAAGCGTACGTAAACAAACTACGCGTATCGGATGAAAACTCGACTCTAAATTCATTCCACTTGTACTCTTCTCCTTTTAATAAAGTCGAGTCTCCCTCTGGATCGAGCACATCAAAATCTTCCGGAAGTTTCTGAAACACATTTTTAACGGATGCTACCAACGCAGCGGTGTTTCTGAATCTCACCGAACATTGAGCTGTAACATTCCTGTCGGTTAATGTTCCCCCGGGTAAATAATTTACATCATAGGTAGCTCCCGGAGAAATGACAACCAGCGGTCCGGCCTTTTGATAAAACTTATATTCCCCCTGAACAATCCCACCCACGGAACCCGGGTAAACTGCCAGGTTAGGTACAAAGCCCACTTCGGCATTGTAATTCTTGCCCAACCCAATAAACCCACTCATTAAGCTAATGGTGCGCGTGCTATAGGAAGCAAATCCTCCAAAAGAATAAGCATCCCCCGCTGAAAAGTTGTCAAACGAATGGTGATAATAGGCCTTTCCACCCCACTTGTTATCAGCGGTTATAAAATTAAAGTCGGTACCAACCACCCGGTTATACGTATTAAGTTTAGGCACGGAATCCGATCCATTCCAAACTTCTTTAACGAGACTTTCGTGATAAAACTCAGTGGGATCATATTCAGACAAACCCTGCGATTGCTTGTTCACCACAAATACATCAAAATTAGAGCGCTCAAAAACTTGCCTTTGAAGTACCCCTACTGAATAATTTTGAGCCGGCAATCCCAGGGATTCTGTCTTTTTTGTTTGCAGGTTCATTGCACCCAATCGCCACTTTGTTCCCAACTTTCCACTAATCCGCGCTCCATATAATATGGGTACTTTGTTCAGGTTATCAGATGTATCACTCGCCAAGCCAATTCTTCGCGAGAAAAAAGGTTGCGTAATCGAAGTAAATCCAGGCGCTGAAAACAGATCGCTGTTCTCCAAAAAGAATTGCCTTCTTTCCGGAAACTGAAATTCAAAGCGTGAGAGATTAATGATCTGACGATCTACTTCAACCGTGGAAAAATCCGGATTGACCGTAAGATCGAGATTTAACGAGGGGGTTATTCCTACTTTGGCATCAAACCCTGCGTTCATCATGTTCTCCCGGGTGCCATCCTCTTTGTCTTCCGAGGCTGACGCAGTAGCATAGGGAATTATGGAAATGTTTGTACCGGTATGGGGCGCAGGGCTTTGCCAGTTCACTCTACCTGTCCAGGCGAGTGACGATGGAAAAAACTGAATGGGCGTTGCGATCCAACTCGATACTTCATTACGCTTTAAATCTTGCCGGATGAAATTTACATTCCACACCAATTCTTTCTGATTATAGCGGAAGGATTTAAAGGGAATGGCAATCTCGGCAATCCATCGGTCGTCCAATCTTTTTACGGCCGAATACCACTTGTTATCCCAATTCGAATTGTAACTATCGCCATCTGTGCCCCCGCCCGACATTAATCCTTCGCGCTGCACCCCATAGGGGCTGATTCCAAAAAAGAATCCATTCGTGAAATCATTGTATGGATCCAAATATATGCCCACGTTGTCGTTGAGCGACCACTCAAAATCTCTGCGGAGAGACTGCACTACGGAAGGGCGGCTGTCATCAAAACAAACAAATGAAATATAGAAATTATCGTCATCGAAAGTAAGCCGGGCTTCCGTTTGAAATGCGGGAGGCAAGGAGTCTACCGGGTAGTTAAGAAAAAAATGGGTGGCTACACCCGTTGCCGCCCACACCTCCTCATCCAGAACGCCATCAATGGTAATGGGTGAATTTGAACGGATAATGGAGAGCCCCGTACCTTGTTTGTTTTGGGCAAGGCCAAGCAAACTATTTAGCAACAGTATGGCTACCAGAAAACTTTTGAGGCACAGGTTCATAGGCGGGCGCAAAACTAAAAAATTAGGCTCCTAAAGCAGTAGCTAAACGGATTCCTTTTTACAAAAGTTTCGCAAGCCGGACGAATGGTAAAACTAGGGTTTGACTGTTACCCGAAAGCCCATTTCCCAATTGATTTTAGTAATTTTGGAATAACTAAAGATGTATCCGTGCAATTAAAACCCCTAACGGCCATTTCTCCTATTGATGGCCGATATCATAAAGCTAC
>JAEUUB010000755.1 GCA_016787745.1 Cyclobacteriaceae bacterium | reverse complement strand
AACCGACATGACGGGCCTATTCAATGGAGCAACTGCCTTCAACCAGAATATTAGCGGGTGGGATCTTGGAAATGTGCTTAGTACAGCTCTCATGTTTAGCAATGCCACCTCATTCAATCAAGACATTACGGGTTGGGATGTAAGCCATGTAACCAACATGCATGGTATGTTCAGCGATCTCCCCTCCTTTAATCAGAATATCAGTGGCTGGAATGTAAGCAGCGTAACCGATATGAGTGCCATGTTTGAGCGATCCACTTCTTTTAATGTCGATATCAGTGGTTGGGATGTGAGCAGTGTAACCAATATGAATTCAATGTTTACCGAAGCGGCAGCGTTCAATCAAAATATTGGCAGCTGGGACGTAACCCAGGTAACCGATATGCGGGTCATGTTTTCAGGCGCTACTTCCTTTAATCAGGATTTAAGTGGTTGGAATATTATCAATGCCGGGCTTTTGTTTGGCATGTTTGATAATTCAGGACTCTCGTTAGATAATTACGATCGGTTGTTGGAAGGATGGGCCACTTTACCGTTAAAATCCAATGTTAATTTTGGCGCCTCCAATTTATTCTATTGCAGCGCTGCGACCGCACGAGCCAGCATTGTTACAAATTTCAATTGGTTTATTAACGATGCCGGACAGGCTTGCATAAATGTTTATGCTGGACCAAACACAAGCGGGCAACAGTTAATCGATGGTCAGCCGTCACCTTTTGATTTTGGATCGATCAATATAGGGGCTACTAAAACCCGCAGCTTCACTATAGAAAATAAGCAGGCGATACCCATTACGAATGTTGTTGTAGCCCTTTCAGGCACTGCATTTACAACGTTAGTCACACCCTTAACCATTGCCGCGGGCGGTACAGCAACTATTGCCGTTGATTTTAATAATGCCGCCACGGGCACTTTTTTGGAATCCCTGACTATAACCAGCGATAATTTTACAGGCCCGTTTCAATTTCCAATACTAGGAGAGGTTACAGTCTCAACACAACCTGAGATTGTTGTTACCCGGGGAGCAACGTCTAATGGAACTCAAATTAATGATGGCGATTCGTTTGGTTATTATGTTGGCGAAGACAATCGTGGTAACGATGTTACAAATGAGATTACGATAACCAATCTGGGCTCCGCACCCCTGATTATTTCTGATCTTGCGTTTACCGGAACTGCTTTTAGTTTGGGAACAGTGCCGCCCATTAACATACCGGTTGATGATTCCCGAACAATAGAAATCACCTTGGATGGAACTATGGCGGATTATTTCTATGAGACACTTACGATTATAAACAATGACATTGACGAAGGAGTATTTGATTTTGGTGTGGAAGGTGAAATTTTCGGTCCGGAGATTTTCTTGTTCGATGGGCCAGATGTTTTTTCTTATGAGATATCGAATGGCCAAACTACCCCCGTTGATTTTGGGTCATCATCGTTAGGTATTGATATTGCAAGGGCCATAACAATTACCAATTATGGATACGTTGATTTAGCCGTATCAAGTATTTCTGTAAGTGGTACCGCATTCAGCACCACTTTAAATCCTCCCTTAATAATACCCTATTATTTGGATGGAGTTGAGTCTACAATAACATTCAATTTGATCCTTAGCGGTACTGCCGGGGGTACGTTCAACGAAACGGTAACTATTACCAGCGATGATGATACCGATTTGATCTTTCAGTTTCCAATTTCAGGAGAAATTGTAGTAGGCAGTTGTGTGAATCCGCCATCTGTTTCTATTGGTCCAACAACCGATGTATGCGAAAACAGTCCTATACTGCTTGCTGCGGGAATAGGCGGAGCGGCAAGCTCAGTCGTTTGGACAACAACGGGAGACGGAAGTTTTACTAACGCTACGCTCTTAAATGCTGTTTATACACCCGGGGTCAATGACATTGCCATGGGTATTGTAGACTTTACAGTTACTACAAATGATCCGGATGGCGTGGGACCTTGTATAGCGGCAAGTGCCACCACATCTGTTTCCATCAACCGGGCACCCAGCGTTGCGGCCGGGGTAGATCAAATAAGTTGCCAGACAGATGTTGTTAATCTTTCGGGAACGATGAATGCGTTTGCCAGCAATCCTTTATGGATTACCAATGGAACGGGC
>JAEUUB010000742.1 GCA_016787745.1 Cyclobacteriaceae bacterium | reverse complement strand
TCATCTCCTATAATGCTGGAGGTTAATTGTCCATGCGTATGACTAATCACTACATTCAATTCTTTTATATCCTTGCATACGATGATTAATGAAAAAGGTCCGAACACTTCTTCCGCCAGGGCGGGATTTCTTAAGAATTCTGTTGCGGAAACGGAAGCAACGGTTGGCCTTCCCTGTGCTGAAGTTCCTTCACCCGATGCGGATGCTTCTACCTTAATGCCCTTTTGAGACAAAGTACTTTTCAATTTCCGGTTATAGTTATCAGCAATGCCCTGATGAAGCATTGTGCCGGGCACCGCTTTTTCTATTTCACTACCCAACGATTTAATAAAGTTGGTTAACCCCTCTCCTTCAATGGCGAGGATCAATCCGGGATTTGTACAAAACTGCCCGACACCTAAAGTGATAGAACCCGCGAGTGTAATAGCTGTTTTTGCAAAATCCCGGGTTAATGTTTGAGGTAATAAAATAACAGGATTAATACTGCTCATTTCTGCAAAAACCGGAATGGGTTCCGGACGTTGGTTAGCCAGATCAAATAATGCCTTACCGCCTGCCAATGAACCGGTAAATCCTACCGCTTTAGTAAGTGAGTTTTTCACCAGTGCCTGTCCTACTTCAAAGCCTGCGCCATGCAAATGTTGAAAAACACCTTTGGGCATTCCGGTTTTTTCCATTGCTGTGAAAATTGCTTTTGCAACAAGTTCGGAGGTGCCGGCATGCGCAGGGTGTGCTTTTACAAGAACCGGGCAGCCTGCCGCTAACGCTGAAGCTGTATCGCCACCCGCTGTAGAGTAAGCTAATGGAAAATTGGCTGCGCCAAAAACTACTACCGGACCTAAAGGCACCAACATTTTTCGAAGATCAGGTTTGGGTGCCGGCATGCGATCTGGCAAGGCTGTATCAACCCTCGCTTCCAGCCACGAACCCTCATCTACCAAATCAGCAAACATGCGACAATGCCCGGTGGTGCGACCGCGCTCACCAATAATGCGAGCCTCCGGAAGATTGGTTTCCTTCATAGCCATATGAACTAAGTCAGCTCCCAGGACTTCAATTTCATCTGCTATAGCCCGAAGAAACAATGCCTTCTTTTTTCCAGAAAAATTCTTGTACGAAAGAAAGGCTAGTTGTGCTTCCTGCATGGCAGCATTTACCTGGTCGATGGTCGAATCGGTGTATTTCATTATTTTTCTTTTGTTTAACGTTACGGGATTCTCGATACCTGATAGGTATCCGGAATCAAGAATCCAGTATCAAGACTTATTATAAGCCTACAGTTTAGGTCTTGCTTTAATTCCATCGCGAATAAGTTTCAAAACCCGATCGCGCTCTTCCCCCACTAACGTTAAACGAGGCGCCCGTACCGTCTCAGAGCCAATCCCCGCTTCCTGCTCAGCAAGTTTAATG
>JAEUUB010000718.1 GCA_016787745.1 Cyclobacteriaceae bacterium | reverse complement strand
ATTTTGAGGAGTTGGAGAAATAGGTATCCCTGATTCAATTTAATAGATTTGTTTTGAAATAAATGTTAGTACTACCATGGACAAAAAGAGTAAAAAATTCCTGTTCGATTATTTAAACAATGCTTCCCCTACCGGCTTTGAACAAAGCGGTCAGCAAATCTGGCTCGATTACATAAAGCCTTACACCAACGATTACATTGTAGATGTGTATGGAACCGCTGTGGGTGTTATAAATCCCAAGGCGGCCTACAAAGTGGTGATTGAAGCCCATGTCGATGAAATCTCGTGGTTTGTAAATTATATAACAGATGATGGCTACATCTACGTGCGCAGAAACGGAGGTTCCGATCATCAGATTGCACCCTCTATGCGCGTAAATCTTCATACCGAGAAAGGACCCGTAGTAGGAGTATTTGGCTGGCCGGCTATTCATGTTCGCGATTCAGGAAAAGAGGAAGCGCCAACGCTAAAAAATATCTTTATAGATATCGGTGCCGAATCTAAAAAAGAAGTTGAAGCAATGGGTGTCCACGTGGGCACGGTAGCTACGTTTCAGGATGAGTTGATTGAGCTAAACAAAAACTATTTAACCGGTCGCGCGCTGGATAACCGGATGGGTGGTTTCATGATTGCTGAAGTAGCGCGCAGACTCCATGAAAATAAAAAGAAGTTGCCGTTCTGTTTATATGTGGTAAATGCGGTGCAAGAAGAAATTGGGCTACGGGGTGCCGAAATGATTTCACGCAGATTAAAGCCTGACTTGGCTATTTGCACCGATGTAACGCATGATACACAATCGCCTATGTACAATAAGAAGGAGAGTGGTAACATGAAATGTGGTGCAGGGCCTGTGTTGTGTTATGGTCCCGCAGTTCAAAACAATGTGCTGAAGATGATTATCGATGTGGCGCAGAAAAAGAAGATTCCATTCCAACGTCAGGCAGTATCACGCTCTACAGGTACCGATACCGATTCGTTTGCTTACTCAGCAGAAGGAGTTGCATCGGCTTTAATATCACTTCCGCTGAAGTATATGCACACTACGGTGGAGACGGTCCATAAAGATGATGTGGAGAATGTGATTAACCTGATGTATGATGTGTTGTTGCAAGTGAAGCCGGGGCATGACTTCAGATATATTAAATAGTATTGATTTTTATAATTTGTTAAATGGTCTGTGTGAGCAGACCATTTTTTTTGAAAAAAATTGTGTGCATCTTGATTATAGATATATTATTAAAGTGAGAACTGTTTAAATGTCAGGTAAAGATTTGGTGGCACCCTATTGACAACGCAAAACATCGAAAATGAGAAAAGTTATTTTATTTGGTGCGACTGGAAATCTTGGAAAAGAAATCGCCAGAGAATTAGTCAGGCAAGGTTACGATCTTACCGGTGTGGTTAGAAATGAAGCAAAAGCAAAATCTTTAACAGACATTACAACAAAATATATTATAGCTGACGTATTCAATAATGAGTCTCTTGCCAACATTATCGCTTCACAAGACATCGTTGTTTCAGCGCTAGGCAAAAGTGTCTCTCCAAACGATAAAAGCAAACCGACTTTTGAAGAAGTTGACTACCGTGGAAATGCAAACATTCTTCAGGAATCGATAAAATCGGGAGTCAAAAAATTTATTTATGTTTCTGCCTTTCATTCTGAAAGATATTTACATCTGGAATACTTTAAGGTTCATCAAGATTTTGCAGAGTTATTGAAGAAATCGGGATTAGATTATTCCATTATTAAGCCCCCTGCAATTTTTAGTGCTTTTATTGACATAATTGAAATGGCTAAGAAAGGTCAGCTGGTTCACATTGGTAAAGGAGATAAAAGAACAAATCCAATATATGAAGGAGACTTGGCTAAAGTAGTCGTGAACAGTGTCAATCAATCGAATTGCATAATAGAAGCAGGAGGTAAAACTATTTATACGCGAAAGCAATTGAACGAGATTGTGCAAAGTGAAATTAAAAGCGGAAAAAAAATTAGAACAGTTCCGATTAAACTTTTCAAAATGACATTACCCCTAATTAAGATATTCAGTAAGAACACCTATGATAAATTTGCCTTTTTCATTGAAGTAATGCAAAACGATACTATTGCACCACAAATTGGAGAAATGACTTTCGAGAATTATGTGAAGCTTAAAGTAAAAGGATAAGGCAGAAAGACTCGCTCTGAAAGTTATTCACTATCCCTCAGAAATCGTAAACCCCACTGTTCTCATGTCGTCCCAAAAACCGGGATAGGATTTATTCACCACCTCCGGACTTTCAATCTTAAGATTGGTGAGTGTGGCTAATGGTGCGAGGCCCATGGCCATGCGGTGGTCGTGGTAGGTGTTAATGAATATCTCTTCATCGGGCACCTGG
>JAEUUB010000678.1 GCA_016787745.1 Cyclobacteriaceae bacterium | reverse complement strand
GCGGAAGCCTTGCAATTCTTCCACGGTAATACTCCGCATCATGTAGACGGTCATAAAAGCAGCCGTCTGGCTCAGGTTAAATTTACCTGAAGCCAGATCTACCAAAACCTGATGGGCGGTTTCTTTGGTTAAGGAACGATGCTCAATTAATTCAGTGAGGATTTGTTTCATGTTAATTTCTATTTTTTAAATGGTCACATGCCTGCCTGCTGTCGGGCATTTCGGCATGTCACTATGCAATTCCGGATTTATCATTTAACCAATTCTTTATCATTTTCGGACCGTCCGGAGTCATGATAGACTCAGGATGAAACTGAAACCCTTTTACATCATAGCGCACGTGGCTTATTGCCATAACCATTCCTTCCGTATTGGTGGAAGTCACCTTGAGATCGGGGGTAAGTGAATCTGGCCGCACAGCCCACGAGTGATAGTGTGTTGCCTGAAATGTTTGGGGTACACCGTTAAATAAATA
Organism: Cyclobacteriaceae bacterium; assembly: GCA_016787745.1. GTDB lineage: Bacteria > Bacteroidota > Bacteroidia > Cytophagales > Cyclobacteriaceae > ELB16-189. Next base: position 8,382 of record JAEUUB010000678.1, on the reverse strand, counting down.
TTCCTCTTCACTTGTAATCTGAGCCATGGAAGTAACGCCATGTAAAACCGATGGGATATTATACAAGGAAGCACCATAGACTTCCGCAATTCCCTGGTGCCCCAGGCAAATACCCAGAATACTCTTGGTTGCACCATATTCTTTAACCAAGGGTTTCATAATTCCTGCTTCCTCTGGAATTCCTGGACCGGGCGACAGCAATATCTTGTCATACTTTTTAATTTCACTCAAATCAATCTTATCATTCCGGATTATATCCAAAGAAAATCCATTGGCCCGGATCAGATGAACCAGATTATAGGTGAACGAATCGTAATTATCCAATACCAATATTTTCATGTGTTAATAATTGTTTCTTAAGTTGTCACATGCCTGCATGCCGTAGTGCATTTCGGCACGCAGGCATGGAGTTCGCATAATTAACATTCTGTTGGGCATACAGCGTTGTTTGTGCTCATTTCATATTTGCTCTGCCAGTTTAAGCGCCTTGCGAAGCGCCTCCAGTTTATTATTTACCTCCTGCAATTCGCTCTCAGAATCAGATTTTGAAACCACCCCTGCTCCTGCCTGATAGATCAGTGTGTTGTCTTTACTTAAAAATGTTCTGATCATAATGGCATGATTAAACGATCCGTCAAATCCCAGAAAACCAATTGCGCCTCCATAAAAACCACGGTTTACATTTTCGTATTGGTTGATCAGATTCAACGCCTTATGTTTTGGGGCACCCGAAAGTGTGCCGGCAGGAAACGTATCCGCTGCCATCTGAACAGCTGAGGTATGAGGATTTAAGGTGCCGGTTACTTTAGATACCAGGTGAATGACGTGCGAATAATATTGAATTTCTTTAAAGACTTCCACGTGCACGTTCTCTGCATTCCGACTCATGTCATTACGGGCCAGATCGACCAGCATAATATGTTCTGCGTTTTCTTTTTCGTCAGCCGAAAGTTTCTCTGCCAGTAATGCATCTTCCTGGTCGTTTCCCGATCTCCGGAAGGTGCCCGCGATCGGAAAGATATGCCCCAATCCATTTTTAATCTGAATTTGGGCTTCTGGTGAAGATCCAAACAACTTAAAATTCCCATAGTCAAAATAAAAAAGGTAGGGCGAAGGATTGATGGAGCGCATGGCGCGGTATACATTAAATTCATCGCCTTTAAAGCCGGAAGCAAATCGCCTCGATAGTACAATCTGAAACACATCGCCCCGGTAACAATGCTGTTTTCCTTTTTCAATGATCTTCAGAAACTCCCCATCTGTATAATTTGATCGCTCTTCACTTGTTTGCCGAAATTGAAATGTGGTAATGTGATTATGGATAATCAATTGTTCGAGCCTCCCAAGTGTACTCTCGTTACTATCACTTTGTAATTGGTGTTCAAACAAAGTCATCTCATTAAAGAAATGATCCACCACAATAACATACCGATAGAGGGAATACAGCAAGTCGGGCAGATTCGTCTCTGTACGTTGAATGCTAACTTCTTCGAAATAGCGCACCGCATCGTAGGCCATATACCCAAAGAGGCCATCGTGCGGATATTTGGATTGATGCGCGCTATCTGATTGAAACGAATTACGAAATTCCTCTAAAAGTTCCGGAACTCTTACGGATTGCTCTAAACGGATTTGCTGTGCAGGTTGATCGGGATACCGGATTGCAGCAAACTCATTTGCTATCTGAAAAGTAGCTATTGGATCGCAACAAATAAATGACAGGCTGTTTTCATTTCCATGATAATCCGAACTCTCTAATAAAATGCTCCCAGCAAATACATCCCGCAATTTCAAATAGATATTCACTGGGGTTAGCGTGTCGGCCAACAGCCTTTTGGAATACGTTTTTAGTTTGTAATTCATACTCATAATGGCTAATAAATAAGAAGGCCCACTGTGAACAGCGGGCCTTCGGCAATAATTTTTCACATAGCAAGGCTGCTCACATCTCGAAAATCGATTTGTGCCACCAACCTGCCATCTGAATTATTCTTTTCATTTATGCTTCAGCTTTTTTCCTAGACGCTCTTTTTGGTTTTGCCTCAACGGTTACAGCCGCCTCCGTCTTTTTGGAAGCAACCCGCTTCAAGCGCGCTTTGATCTTATTCTTATTTCTTGAAACACCAAAAGAACCTATCGATCGTTTGCCTTTTTTTGATTTTTTATCACCTCTTCCCATGGGTAAAATTAAAATTTAATGAGCAAGTATAGCAAAGCGTTTACTTTTCACCAAATCGACCCTATCAATATCTTTCTTTTTACAACTCCGAAAATCATTCCAAGACAATTAGTGAGGAGTTTTTTAGTCTGGAAGTCTGAAGAGAATGCAATCTCTGGAAACATTGCCTTGATTTGGAAATCGAAACCAATTTTGGAGCACCGCTTCTTCCACGAGACCAACCTTTTTCAGTACCCGTGCCGATGCAAGATTGTCGGCATCCACGAAGGAGCCCACCCGAAGAACGCCCGGTATACCCCTAAGCATTTCGATCAGTTTACCAACGGCTTCCGTAGCGTACCCTTTTCTCCAATGGATCGGTCCTAACACATACCCAATTTGTATTTTACCCTCATCCTTTAGAAATCCGCACCCGCCAATAAACCGATTATTCGCCAACAACCGGATGCTATAAGAAAAATCAAGTCCTTGCTCCCACCCGGCCATAGTGCGCGAGAGGTACTCGCGGGTATCCTGGATAGATTGATGGGTTGGCCATGCCACGAATTTTGTACATTCCGGCTTACTCGCATAGGTATAAAAAATTTCTTCCGCATCTTCGTGCCGCAACCTTCTCAACAGGAGGCGATCCGTTTCCAGTCGTTCGGGAATTCGTTTAACGTCTAAATCAGCCATGGGAAAAGAAAACAATATTGTTCATCAATATTTTAAAAAAGAAGAAGCCGGGATAAAAATTCTTGTCCGGGTTAATCCGATCCATCTAAAAGGCTCTGAAATTGTTGTGGAAAATGAAACGGTTGAAATTCGAGACCTTGAATTTGACGCAGCTATTTTTGATGATCTGAAAGCAGATGACTTTGTTGAGGTCAACGCACTTGAATTCAACCTCTATCTTTCGGGCTTAGTCTGATGTGTCAATAAGATTGACCTAAAGTCAAATATTTTATTACCTTTGCGCCCGGCAAATCGGCACGACCAGCTCCTGCTGAACTCCCCCAGGATCGGAAGGTAGCAAGGGTAGGCGGTTGTAGCGGTGCGATGTACGGTTTGCCACTTTTTTAAACCTTCTCGAGATAAATTCAGGGAAGGTTTTTTAGTTTTTTGGGTTAATTTTGAATCGTAAACAATTCCCTATGAAGTTCTTTATCGACACAGCTAATCTTTCAGAAATTAAAGAAGCCTATGACCTGGGCGTTTTGGATGGTGTTACCACCAACCCCTCGTTGATGGCCAAAGAAGGGATTGCAGGCAAGGAAAAAGTACTTGCTCACTATAAAGCCATTTGTAACATCGTTGACAATAATGTGAGCGCTGAAGTTATCGCTACTGACTTTGAGGGTATTATTAAAGAAGGCAAAGAATTAGCCAAAATCGATGACAAGATCGTTGTAAAAGTACCGATGATTAAAGATGGTGTAAAAGCCATTAAGAAATTTACAAGCGAAGGAATCCGAACGAATTGCACGCTGGTTTTTTCTCCTGGTCAGGCGCTGTTAACCGCTAAGGCCGGTGCCAGCTACGTTTCCCCGTTCATCGGACGGTTAGACGATATTTCGCAGGACGGACTTGATCTGATTGCTCAAATCAGATTGATCTATGACAATTATGGATATGGCACCGAGATTCTGGCAGCCAGTATCCGGCATACTATTCATTTAATTAAATGTGCCGAGATTGGCGCGGATGTGGCAACTTGTCCGCTCAATGTAATCATGGCGCTGCTCAAACATCCCCTTACGGATAGCGGGCTTGAAAAATTTTTGGCAGATCATAAAAAGGCCAATGGATAATTTACAGTTTCGATTTTTTGAATTTTGAGTTTAATGTTTTCATCAGACCCGGTAGTTCGCGTAAAGGAAGCAAGCATCTTTCAGGATCATAACACCGTATTGAGCAACATTAGTTTTGAAATTGAAAAAGGGGAATTCACGTTTTTGATTGGCCGCACCGGCTCTGGAAAATCTTCCCTGCTTAAAACCCTGTATGCCGATTTGCCTCTCCGCCTGGGAGATATCAGTGTGGCGGGCATCAGCATTCGCGAAATCAAAGCCCATCAGGTTCCTTTGCTGCGCAGAAAAATCGGAATAATCTTTCAGGACTTTCAGCTGTTTACAGATCGTACGGTTGGCGAAAATCTGAATTTTGTAATGAAAGCCACCGGCTGGAAAGACGGGGCCCGTATGAAAAACCGTTTAGCCGAAGTATTAATGCAGGTTGGTTTAGGGGCTGTGGAGAAAAAGATGCCTCATCAACTGTCGGGCGGAGAGCAGCAGCGGGTGGTTATTGCCCGGGCATTGATAAATGAACCGCTTATTCTCATTGCAGACGAACCCACCGGAAACCTGGATCCCGAAGTCTCGAATGGTATCATGAAAATCTTTCAGCAAATTAATAAGAGCGGTACCGCTGTGTTAATGGCCACGCATAGTTACGGGCTGATCAAACGTTTTCCTGCCCGGGTGCTGAAATGCGATGAGGGCAAAATACTGGACAGCCATAAAGATAAATTCGAACTAAAGAGCGAAGAAGATTTTTAGATTCAAACAGACGCTGACACAGGTTCCGATTTCTCCTTCCTGGAATCCTCCAAACTTTCTATTTGTTGATTTAGCAAATCAATCCGAACCAATAAGTTTAAAATCAGGGCATCCTTCACCTTCTCTGTAGGATTGGCCTTCATCTGTTCTCTCAAAACAAAATACATCGCTTCCAACTTTTCGAGATCCTGTGCAAAAGCTTCTACCTCGTTAAAGTTTTGAATATTATTTATGAACTCGACCTTCTCAGCGATTTGCTCACTATAAAAACTTTCCAGATCCGAAAATTCACCCTGAAGTTTTGCGGTTTCCTTAGAAGGCTTCGTGGATATGTTGCTGACAAACAAGTAGCTTGATAGACCTAAAAAGAGCATGGCGGCCACCCGCCAAAGAATTACGTTATTCCAAAGCGATATGGACTTTGCAGGCAAGTTTGGTTTTATTTTATTCCATACAGAATCCGATGGTTCCTGATGATCGAACTCCAGCCTGTGTTTGTCAATAAATTCCTTTAGTGAATCTTTCATAAAATTCCTCCCTCCAGGAGTTCTTTTAATTTTTTCTTAGCCCTGTTAAACTGCGATTTTGAAGTAGACTCTGTAATATTCATTATCTCCGCTATTTCTCCATGATCGTATCCTTCCAAAAGATACAAAGAAAGCACCGAACGATAGCCATCGGGCAAGTTTAGAATCGCTTCGCGCACTTTCGCTACAGTAAAAGGAAAACCTTCCATGGTATCAACTACCTCCTCTTCCTTTACATCCCAAGTATCGTCTTCCGGCAACCGGTCTGCCTTTCGCCTGGTTACGGAATTGATTGCTTTATTAATTACAATTCGCTTTAACCACGCCCCAAAGGTAGAATCACCCCGGTATCGTTCCAGATTGTTAAACGCGTTGATAAAAGCCTCCTGAAGAACGTCTTCGGCTTCTTCCGCATCGTTTACAATGCGGTAGCCAACGTTGTACATACTCCGGCTGTACAGTTTATAAAGCTTGTAATAGGCTTCCCTATCACCTTGCCTACATAGGTCAATCAGATCATGATGAATATGTAATGCGGGGGCCTCCAAGCTCTATTCGCTAAGTACAAAGACCCAGCTTGTACGAATAGGTTGCATGCCTACTTGACTTTTGCCAAATTCTGCTTAGCCATTACAAAATCGGGGGCAATAGCCAGGGCTTCTTCAAAAAGCTTTTTAGCGGCTGCTTTGTCACCAAAATGCTCCTGAACGGCCAACCCTTTGAGATTCAGGACGGACACCTTCATAGGGTATTCCTTGGGTTTGTTTTCCACATCATTAAAAACCACCTTCAGCGTATCCAACTCCGGCTTGGACATCAATATGTCTATCGTTGCGAGACATTCCGAAAACCGCTTAAGGTCAAATTGCAAGAAAGACATTTTGTAGAGCGTATTAAGATTATTGGTCAGTAAATAAAGGCTCTCGTAGTTTTGCAGCGAGCGATCTGGCACTCCCATCATTTCATACCCAATAGCCGAAATTTCAAGCGCCTGAATATTTTTTGGATTGCGTGCCAGAAGTGGCTGCGACACCAGAACGGCAGAAGCAAATTTTTCATTCTCATAATAGAAGTAAGCCAGACTAAAAATGAGCGAGTCGTTCTGTGGATTTTCTACAATCAAATCGTATAGCGCATCCTTGGCCACATCGTAATCACTCCATTGCAGGGCGGTTACATACTTCTTATAGAAATGTTCGGTTAGCGGACTTACGGTTTGTTTGGCAGGCTGCGTGGTTTGCGTTTTAGCGGGCTCTGACTTAGCCGGTTGTTTCTGGGTTTGGGCTAAAGAGGCCGACCAAAGGCATGCAAAAAAAATAATTACGATGGGTTTCATTAGTTACTGGTTTACTTCGTGGGTTAATCCTTTCCTGTTTGCAATTTTCATTAATAGTTCAAACGCTTCCTGGCGATTGTTTCGGATAATTCCTTCCAGAATTGCTTCTTTGATTTCTTCTTTGATTTCTCCAATTATCGGGCCAGGCAAAATATTAAACATCTTGATAATCTCATCCCCCGAAATGGGAGGTTGAAAATTCCGGATTTTGTCGCGGGCCTCCAGATCAATCATCTTCTGCTCTACCTGTTCAAAATTCCGGAGGTATTTAGCCACCTTATCGTTGTTCTTGGAAGTTATGTCGGCCCGGCATAGTTTCATTAGTGCATCTACATCATCTCCTGCTTCAAAAAGCAATCTGCGAATGGCTGAATCGGAAACTTCCTTCACCAACGCGATAGGGCGCAAATGAAGACGGACTAATTTCTGAACAAAAATCATCTTTTCGTTCATCGGCAATTTAAGCCTCCGAAAAATACCCGGCACCATGCGCGCGCCTTTGTCTTCATGTCCATGAAAGGTCCATCCTACCTCCTTATCAAAACGTTTTGTCGCGGGCTTGGCAATGTCATGTAAAATGGCAGCCCACCGCAACCAAAGATCCTCCGACACTTTTGAAACGTTGTCGAGCACCTGCAGCGTATGAAAAAAATTATCCTTATGCGCTTTGTTGTCCTGATACTCCACGCCATGAAGCGCGACCATCTCCGGAAAAAATTTCTTTAGCAAGCCACATTGAAATAGCAGTTTAAACCCATAGGATGGCACGGGCGATAAAATGATTTTATTTAACTCTACAATCACCCGTTCCATGGACACAATCGAAAGCCGATCTACATTTTTTGCAATCGCTTCAAACGTATCGGCTTCAATATCAAAATTAAATTGTGCGGCAAAGCGGATGGCACGCATCATTCTTAACGGGTCGTCCGAAAAAGTGAGGTTCGGATCGAGCGGTGTCTTTATCAGCTTCTCTTTTACATGTTGAATGCCTCCAAAGGGATCGACCAATGCGCCATACGTTTCTTTATTCAAACTTATGGCCATCGCGTTGATTGTAAAATCCCTGCGCCACTGATCTTCCTCAATGGTTCCGTCTTCAACTATGGGTTTACGCGAATCCTCCCGATAAGATTCTTTGCGCGCCCCAACAAACTCCAACTCATGATCTCCTCTTTTAATCATGGCTGTGCCGAAGGTTTTGAATATTGTTACGGGAACTCCGCCTAAATCTTTGGCTACCTGCTGGGCCAGTTTTATACCACTCCCCACACATACAAAATCAAGGTCTTTGCCTTGTCGGCCTAAAACCAGGTCGCGCACATATCCCCCCACAACATAAGTCGGAAATCCAAGATTGGTTCCAGCCTCAGAAATTACTCTAAAAATAGGGTCTTTGTCTATTTGTGCCTTAAAATCCATTCTTATCCAAAGAAATGAACCTCAAAGGTAAGAAGGAAATCAGGAATAATGAGGGTACTCTGTACGTCCTATTTTTTAATAAACGTGGGGCAAGGAATGAATTTTTCCTTCTTTTTAGTCCTCGATTGGGCCTTAATGTTCAGTTTATATTTGAGAGAAACTTCATGAGCCCCTCCGGAGATAGGACCTAGTTCGGAAACTGTAAAATCGTAACTGTACCCAACTTCCAGCTTTTCAAATTGAAAGCCCAAGACCAACACCAGCGCATCCTGGCTAATGTTATCCTTAACGTTTTGTTGCACCGGAATACCCCTATACCACAACCCGATCATAACAGGATCGTACAAAAAATGAAGACCCAGATCCAACTGATCGAACTGG
>JAEUUB010000672.1 GCA_016787745.1 Cyclobacteriaceae bacterium | reverse complement strand
GAAAATGCTAACCGGGCAACGGCCAATTTTTTTCTACAGCCTCTTGAAGATATTCACCTACACTCAAATTTGAGTGGCGAGATGAAAACAAACGGAAACGAGAAAATCATCAATGTTTTACAACTTGTGGCCGCATTTATTCTTGGTCTTGCACTCATCAATTATCTCAATTTATCTTTGGCTCGTGCCATCCGAAGAGCGAAAGAAATTGGCATACGCAAAATTGTTGGTTCAAGCCGACATCAATTGCAGATTTTATTTTTTACAGAGTCTTTTCTACTAAATCTTTGCGCGCTTAGTATTGCTTTAGTGGCATCCACATTACTTCTTCCGGTTTTCAATTCGTTAATCGGAAAAGAGGTTGGACTGCAGATTATATTGAATCCGATTTTCATCGTTTCAACTTTTACAGCGATTGTACTGTTCTCAATGTTTGTTGGGTTTTATCCATCACGTAATCTTGCTTCAATAAACCCAACATTAGCACTAAAGGGGTGCAATCTTTACAATTCAAATGGAAAGGCTCTGAGAAAAAGTTTGTTAACCGTTCAATTCGTAACAACCATTCTGCTAATCACTGCAACATTAATTATTCAACGGCAGGTTTCCTTCATGCAAAATCAGGAGCTGGGTTTCGATGTACATCAAAATATAGTTATCAAAACGATTAGCGGGCCAGGAGCCGAAACGGACAGTGCGTATACAAACAAGATAAATCTTTTTAAGAACAGAGTTAAAGCTCAGGCATATGCCGTTAATGCCACTATTACCTCTTCTATTCCCGGCCGCGAAAATGAATGGTTAGGTCGCTTGAGAAAATCTGAGGATAATCCGGAATTGATCTCCACATCACGCACTCGAGTTGATAAAGATTTTATTGAAACCTATGGATTAAAACTATTGGCGGGTAGAAATTTTACTGATGATAATCCCAAGCAAATCATTTTAAATGAAACTGCGGTTGCCATGCTTGGGTATAAAAATCCCCAAGAGGCCATAGGAAATATGCTGATGGGTAGCAGTGAGATTATTGGTGTCGTGAATGATTTTCATGAGCGATCATTACAAGAACCTATTCTCCCCTCTATGTATACACCAGGGCAAGGGTACGTGAAATTCATTACGGTTAAAATCAACTCTAATGATTTAGCCGAAACACTCGCCTCTTTGCAGCAACAATGGCTAACTATTTTTCCCGACAAACCTTTTTATTATTTTTTTCTGGATGAATTCTTTAATCGTCAATATCAACGTGAACAACAATTGAAAAAAGTGTTTGGTTATTTATCGGCTATTGGGTTAAGCATTGCGTGTCTGGGTCTTTTTGGATTTACGTACTTTATGACTTATCAACGCACCAAAGAAATTGGAATACGGAAAACATTGGGTGCAACGATGCTAAATATCATTCGTTTACTTTCAACCGAGTTTGCAATACTGTTGATACTGGCTGGGGCGATTGCCGTTCCTATCAGTTATTATGCTAGTAGTTTTTGGTTATCCAATTATCCCGCTAGGATTTGGTTGGGCACCCTGGATTTTGTCATACCTGTTTTGCTGGTTGCGTTTTTTGCGTTTGCCTCGATACTATTTTTACTAATCAGATCAGCAAAGACAAATGCTACGGAAGCATTGAAGCATGAGTAAAGAATTTGAACTAATGAGGAGTTTCAACTAATTTTAGTTTCTCATGGGAAAAACCATCTCCAAGCAAAAGTTAAAAAAAACTACCTTCGAAGAAGAGCAGCGCTTAAAAGATCTTGAGTTCTTAAGTCTTAAGCCCGCAGAACGCTTGCGGCTGCACGAGGTTATGCGAAAACGTATTTGGGGAGATAAATACAATAAACTTTCGCTCAAGGGATTGAAGGTTATTAAAAGGAAAATTAAATGAGTTTCTTTGGAAAAACTCATGAGCGGATTTTGAGGAAGTTCCTTGCTCATGATGTTGAGTTTGTATTATTGGGCGGTCATGCAGCGGTTTTTTATGGCGTTAGACGAACCACATCTGATATTGATATTCTTGTTAAGCCAACTCTTGCCAATGGAGAAAAGGTTATAAAAGCATTCAAGTCTCTGAAGCTAAATCTTTCTGATATTTCTGCTTCTGACTTCGCCACTCAAAATGTGTTCACCTTTGGTGTGGAGCCGGAAGCGGTAGACATTCTTACCTATACACTAGGGGTAGATGTGGAAACCGTATTTACAAATGCTTCCTATCATAAAATTGATGATCTGAAACTGAAAGTAATTGATCTTAGGGATTTGTTACGAAATAAGGAAAGTCTCAACAGAAAAGATGAAAAAGGACTTGTTGATCAACAAGACATTTTGGCCTTGCGAAGGATTCTTAAAAAGATATAGGATACTCAAAATGTTGAGTATCCTATATTTTGTTGAAACAAAGGGATTGAAAGAAATTAATACTTGGCCGGTGCTCCTGCTGCCGGAGTGGTTTTCTTTATAAACTCCCGGATGTGTTCATTCGAAGTAGCCAGGTCTTCGGCACGCAAGTACATCATGTGCCCACTTCTGTAGCCTTCAAAACGAAAACGATCTTTCATTTTTCCACTTGGATCAATTTGCCACATGGAATACTTGGCATCGAAGTACGTTGTGGCACCATCATAATACCCAGACTGGATCATCACGTTCATGTAAGGATTTTCAGCCATTGCTAAGCGTAGGTTTTCTCCGGTGTTGTCATTTGAGTTATCCCACGGACGAACCGGACCAAACATGTTGTACTGTAGATCTGTTTTGTATTTCAACACATCGCGCAGGTAGTAATTGATAGCTGGCGTAAAGGAGTGTAACCACGAAGTGAGTTCTGAATTGTAATCGGGCGAAGTACCAGCTCCCATTTTGTCAATGCCTTTGTACCGCGAATCCAATCTACCCACAGTAAATCCTTTGTCGCGCAATAGTTCCTTCCAGAAAAATTGCGTAGGCACGGCCAGGTTATAATCAAGAATGGCTTGTTCGGAAATTCCCGAGTAGCGTGCCACCTTACCGGCAATCTCTTTTCTTTTTGCGGGATCGATGAAGCCACCCTTGGCCAGAGCAGGAATAAATTCATCTACGGTAAACTTTTCAGATTCAGCCAAAACTTCATTTAGATCTTTTTGCTGCAAGTCGGCTGGTAGTGCTTTGTGATACCACGCAGCTGCTGTGTAATAAGGCAACGAAAGCGCATCATCTACCGGACCATCACGCTTGATTCCCAATCCCGTTGGAGAAACCAGAATCACCCCATTCAAATACATCCAATGATTGTTTTGAAGATCAAGAGCCAGGCCCGACACGCGGGTAGTTCCATAACTTTCGCCAATAATATATTTAGGAGAAGTCCAGCGTCCTGTACGCGAAACAAAATTATCGAGCCAATCGCCCAAATATTTTATATCGGCATTCACACCAAAGAAGGTTGACTTCTCCGCTTTAGGATCTAAAATCCGTGAGAAGCCTGTGTTAACCGGATCGATGTAAACAATATCGGCAACATCTAAAATAGAATGTGGATTGTCGCGCACTCCATAAGGTTGAACCGGATATCCTTCGGAGTCGATGTTAAGTTGTTTTGGTCCGGTGTAAGCGACATGCATCCAAACAGAAGCAGAGCCAGGCCCACCATTAAAAGAGATTACCAGTGGGCGTTTACTTTTATCGGTTACATCGGTGCGTTCGTAGTAGGTGTAAAATAACGATGCACTTGGTTTTCCTTCTGCATTCCAAACAGGCTGGGTGCCGGCTGTAACTTTGTAAGGAACATTTTTCCCTTTAATGGCCACCTGACCTGTGGACGTTACGGCAGACTCGGCTGGAAGCACGCGTTCTTGTGCAAAAGCGAAACTGATAGACAGAATGAAAGTAAGACAAAGGATTTTAACGGATCGCATAGGTATTTGAATTTAGTGGTTGGCAATGTGTAAAAAATATTCTATATGTTCCTTCGAACTTATCTGAACGGTAAACAATTAAAGTTTCTGGTGTTAAAATAAAACCCTTCTTGGAGTTCTTTTGATTCTGCCTACTTTAGATGGGCTCGGAGTTTTTATCAGGAGGATTTTGTTTTGGTAGCCGCTTGCTCCCTCCATACAATTCGTACTCAAGCAACCGACAATCAATTTTCCCTGTGTAAAATTCAATTCTTCGGTTGGCTTTAAGACCGATTTTTTTCGCGAGATCTAAATTGCCTGTAAAGATGTATCCCAGGTACCCCTGGCATTTTTTCTTCATAAAGTCCCCGATGCGGGCATAAGTGCCTTCCAGTTCAGAGATCTCGCCTAAGCGTTCTCCGTACTCAGGATTAAGATAAATGACACCCGGGATTTCGGGAATACCGGTTTGTTCGAAATCGCAAACGCCAAATTCAATCAGATGTTCAACGCCAGCAAGTCCGGCATTTACTTTTGAAATCATAATCGCGTCATCGCTTATATCCGTGGCTATTATTTTTAAACCCGCTACTTCTTTAATTTGAGAATTCAGGATTTCAACTTGTTCATTATAAATATGAGCATCGTACCCGGTTACGTGCATGAAGGAATAATTTTTTCGGAATAACCCTGGCCTGCGATTCGTGGCGATTAACGCAGCTTCAATGGCCACCGTGGA
>JAEUUB010000628.1 GCA_016787745.1 Cyclobacteriaceae bacterium | reverse complement strand
GTAAGTGCTGCCTTTGTGATCCCTTATCCACCGGGCTTTCCGGTGTTAGTACCAGGGCAGGTGATGACGGAAGAAATACTAAGTTTTCTTGAAGCTTTGGATGTAAAAGAAATTCACGGTTATCGCCCTGAGTTAGGCCTGCGCATTTTTACCGATGCAGCACTTAATCGGCAGCAGTCTGGCACTGCACTCATGGGCGCAGCCGCTTCTATGCGTGGCAAGAATGGGAAGAAAGTAAAAATCAAAAAATCAAAAGCATCAGCGTAATGACGAATGTTTTAGAATCGACACGACCGGGACTAAAAAAAGGAATTTCAAAAGTCGGATTTTTTTGTTTGGCATTTGGCGCAATGATTGGAGTTGGCTGGGTAACAGCCATGGGGCCGTGGTTGCGAACAGCCGGTCCGGTAGGAGCAGCTATTGCATTTGCCTTCGGAGGTGCACTGATGTTATTCATTGGATTTTGTTATGCGGAAGTTACAGCCATGCTTCCGGTATCAGGTGGCGAAGTGGCCTATGCGTATAAAGCGTATGGTAAAGGTCACTCATTTTTGGTGGGCTGGTTTTTATCATTCGGCTATATTTCAGTATCGGCTTTCGAAGCGATCTCTGTTGGTAAAATCTTAAGCTATCTTTTTCCGGCTATTGATCGATGGCCCTTGTATTCAATCAATGGAGATACAATTTATGGATCGCATTTGCTGCTTGCTCTAATTTTTGTATCACTTATCACATATGTGAATTATGTGGGCGTGCAAAACTCGATGCGGTTTCAGATTTATTTAACTGTAGTTTTTCTTGCGATTGTTTTGGGTGTGGTAGTGGTTGGTTTTTGGAAAGGGAGTGCAAGCAATCTGGAACCTTTGTTTGTAGGTGATACCGGCCCCGGAGTATGGGCAGGAATCATAGGGGTGTTTGCTACCGTACCTTTCTGGTTAGTGGGGTTCGATACCATCCCGCAAGGAGCCGAGGAAGCAAAAGAGAATGTTACGTTTCGCACGATTGGAATTTTGATTTTGGTTTCCATTATCGCAGCCGTTTTATTTTACATTCTTTTAATATTCAGTACTTCCATGGTGGCACCATGGTCAACGCTGGCACAAACTGAATTGTTTACTGCCAGCGCCTTTGAGCATACCTTTCAGTCAGACTTTTTAGTGAATGGAATTCTGATTGCCATTTTAATAGGATTGCTCACCAGTTGGAATGGTTTTTTCCTTGCAGGATCGCGCGTGTTGTTTGCAATGGGACGCGGAAAAATTATTGCTCCTTCGTTGGGTAAGTCACACAGCAAATTCAAAACTCCATTCAATGCAGTTCTCTTTAGTGGAATAATAACCTTGTTGTCTTCTTTTCTGGGAAGAGGTGCCATGATTGCCTTCGTAGATGTAGGATCATTTTGCATTGCTGCTGCATTTCTGGGAGTTTCATTTTCCTATTTAAAATTGAAAAGAAAATTTCCAAACCAACATCGTCCCTATTTAGCACCGGGTGGAAAATGGGCTGGCTACATTTCAATAGCAGGTTC
>JAEUUB010000697.1 GCA_016787745.1 Cyclobacteriaceae bacterium | reverse complement strand
GACCACATGACTTTTGAGACAGCCTCCTTATGTAACTTATTAAGTTATGGAAAACAACGGCTACAATCCAACTTTCCGTTCAAGCCTTGCTGCAAAAAGAATGTAATCGATGTAATGGGAAAAGAGATCACTATAATAGATTCTGCACTTAAGTGGTGGTTTATTAGAAATTTTTCAAGTTGATTAATTCAACTCATCTCTTAAACAACTTATTTCCCATCACTCTCTTCATCACCTCTTCCTTTAGACTTCTGCTTACCGGGATCTGAGCATTTCCAATTTTTATTTCATGACCATCCAGCGCGGAGATCTTTTCGATGGCCACAATAAATGATTTATGAACTTTCATAAAAAGTTTTTCGGGCAATTGCTTTTCAAATCCACCTAGTGTATAGTAAGTGATTAATTTTCGAGTGGAAGTATGTACAATGCAATAATTCTGCATTGCTTCTATGTAAAGAACATCTGCATACATTACTTTTTCAAACTGGTGATCCGCCTTAATAAAGAAATAGTCAGCCCCACCGGAGGGCTCTGCTTGTTGAAGTAGTAGCTGGTAATCATAAGCCTTTTGAACCGCTTTTAAAAAACGCTCGAACGGAATAGGTTTAACGAGGTAGTCAATAACATTCAATGAATAACTTTCCAGCGCATACTCGGAATAGGCAGTAGTAAAAATTATCAGGGGTGGGGTCTTCATTGACTTAAGAAAGTCAATACCGGAAACCCGCGGCAAACGGATATCCAGCAGGATTAGATCAATTTTATTTTCTGTCAGGCAGGCAGTCGCCTCCAACGCACTTTCACAGGAAGCGATTAGTTCGAGAAAGGAAACGTCTTTCACATACTCCTCTATACCGGAACGGGCAACGGGTTCATCTTCAACGATCAAACATTTTAATTTCATACAATGGGAAGTAGCAAGATAACCGAATATGTTTCCGGAGTGTCTTTGATTATAAGTTTATAGGTCTCACCAAACAGGAGATCTAACCTGCGCACGACATTCTTCATTCCGATTCCGCTGGCTTCGGGTATTGCATTTTGAGTTTCATCGCGGGTGTTAAAAACGGACAATTTGAAATTATTGCCCTCTCGGGATAAGGCAATCCGGATCTCGTTCTTTTTATTTTGAAAAGTTGAAACATGTTTAAAGGCATTTTCAACAAAGGGAATTAGTAATAATGGTGGCAGACTAAAACCTACAAGTCCTTGCACGGTAAATTCAATCGCATAGTTTTCTCCTTTGCGCAATTGCTGCAAGCCAACATAATTCTTCAGATAGGTTATTTCTTTTTCAATTTCGATGACCGGGCTTCTGCAATCATAAAGTTGATAACGCAACATATCCGAAAACTTACCCAATGTTTCGCGGGCGGCTTCATTTTGTTTGTCAATCTGAAAGTAAATGGTGTTAATGGAATTGAATAAAAAGTGCGGATTGATTTGCGCGCGCAAATACTCCAGTTCGGTGTTTATTTTCTCCAATTCAATTTGACGAATTAGTTCTCGCTGTAAAAACCATTGTTTACTTAAATGCAATGCCGAGGCAAAGGCCAAGTAGAAAAGAACAATGGAAAGATTGTACACTGAATTGGAAAAGAAATTCTGCCGGTCGTCATCCCCCATAACATATCCGTAGAGATATACATCGTGCAGATTTTTCAAAACCACATACCCAATCAGACTGCTCAGCAATAAAAACAATGTCTGAGGGATTTTTTGTCCGGAAGTTAGCTGGGGAATAAGTCGTCCTATCGTAAAATAGATTACGAGGGCCAACAATCCATTGCGCACCAGCAACTCGAGAAAAAATTGCTCAAGCCCGGCACTTTGAAGAAGGGAGATGCGCGTATACCCATGAAAGAAAATGGTTAATACCCAAAAGAGGATGTGATCAATCTTGTATTGAAGAAAGCGGTTCATCCTTTAAAAGTACGGCATTTTATTTTTCATGGTTCACGGATTTTTTCACATTTCATCAAGAAAAGCAAACCATACGTCCTGAACGCTTGATCACACTTTCGTTTGTTTCGTACTTTATGGTTAGTAACAAAAGAATCATGAAAAATATCGGGATAGTTTTTGTATGCCTTTTCCAAACGATGGCTTGTACCCAACCCTTGGATAAAAGAGAAAGACCTATAGGCGGCAGCTGTGAAGCGTGTGATTTAATGTTTGAGGGCATTCCCTCAACCCTTTCGTGGGAAACTTCTTTGACGGACCCCTCCGAACCGGGTGAGCCGATGATTATCTCAGGTGTAATTTTTAAAGAAGATGGAAAAACACCAGCCCCTGATATAATCTTGTACCTGTATCAAACTGACAACAAGGGTCTTTATTCAAAAGCAGCCGGGCAAACCCAAGCCGTCCGCCATGGCCACATTCGGGGTTGGGTAAAATCCAATGCACAAGGCGAATACCAATTCAAAACTATTCGCCCGGCTTCTTATCCCAACAGCAACAGTCCACAGCACATTCACCCGATTATCTACGAGCCGGGTAAAGGGTATTATTGGATTGATGAATATCAGTTCGAGGACGACCCACTACTAACATCTGCTGCAAGACAGCAGGTTTCCGATCGCGGTGGATCGGGGATAATCAAACTCAATAAAACTAACGGTACCTGGCAAGGTAAACGAGATATTATTTTGGGATTAAACGTACATAATCAATGACAGTAATAGAACCTGGACAATTTGGTCATCTAACGGCCATACTCTACTAACAAAGATTTCCTACGAACAAGTGAAGGCAAGAAAATATAGAAATTGAAACTTGATTGTTATGAACCAACTTCCACAAATCGGACTATTTGTTACTCTTTGCATCTTTATGATAAATTGTAATGGGCAAACTAAACAAAAAAGGGGGATTTCAAACAAGCAAGAGGCAGTTGGTGGCGCGTTTGAAAAAAGTGAATTTACATACTACGGGATTCCTAAAACAATCAGTTCCAGTGACACAAGTGCAGGGTGGAATCTAAACGGACAAAGAATTTTATTGACAGGCATCGTTTACCAAATTGATGGAGAAACTCCTGCTTCTGAAGTTCTTTTGTATTACTATCAAACCAACACAGAAGGAAAATATTTGTACAAGGCAGAAGAAAGTAGAAGTATGCCACCAAACGAACTTGGTCAGACACATGGATACATTCGCGGATGGGTAAAAACAGACAAGGATGGCAAGTATTTCATCTATACCATAAGACCAGGAACGTACCCATCCAATGATGAGCCTGCTCACGTTCATATTACGGTGAAAGAGCCCAACGATATAAAAGAATACTACATAGACGATTTTGTTTTTGATGACGACAAACTACTTACTTCTGCAAGAAGAAGGAAGATGGAAAATCGTTGTGGAAGTGGAGTTTTAAGATTAGTTCAAAAAGGCGATTTGCATATTGGCGAAAGAAATATTATTCTAGGATTAAACATTCCCGATTACCCCAAAAAACCAACAAAAGAAATAAACTCAGGCCGAAATATCGGAGAGGATATTATTTCCTTTATCCCTTATCACGCTTGGGGACCAGACAGAGGGACAAGAACTTGTCCTATTTGCAAATATGGTTGGTATCACGGAATCCTTTACTGTGTTGGTAAAAACCCAAATTGGAATGAGATTAAACAATGGCTGATTTTCTTAGAAATTGAAAGCAAGAATAGGGAGAAGCATTTAAAAGTTTATTTTATTTATGGCAACGATATAGGCTACACTAAAATCAACAGAGAAAGGGAGTTAGCAAAACTTGGAGAGGAATTAAAATTAGAGAAAGTTGCATTGACTTTTGTTCCCTCATTTTCGGATAGTGAATCTGAAATTGACTTGAACGAAATAAATCCAACAGCAGAGAATACCTTTATCCTTTACAAACGCAACAGAGTAGTTTATAAATTTATCAATTTAAAGCCCAGTCAAGACAATTTTAATTTATTAAGTAAGCGACTTGACCAGACAATAAATGAGTATTTTGATTTACCCAAGCTGGGTCAACAATGACCTACAGGACGACTGTACTATCAATGATGGGTGTTAATTAATGAAGGACAAAAAGACACGGCTACGAATGAATTGATGATAAGACCCTACTATTGCCAACATTGTGGATATTTCATTGCGCGGGTTCAGCGTTGCGTGTAATTTTTGTTTCTTAATTTAGTTCAGTAACGTGGACAATACATAGCAGGTCGCGCTTGTCATGGCCGATAGCCATTTAACAGGAGCTACTAACCCCGCAACGCAATATGCACTCACGTTAAACCACACCCAACCTTTCCCTCGGCTCCTACCCTACGAAGAGTGTGGGGTAGGGATCACTTTATAAACTTTAGAGATATGAAGAACCTAATTCTATTTATCCTGCTCGGCACTTCGCATGTCAGCTATTCTCAAATCGGACTTAACGTAGTTTCAGCCGATTCAAAAGTACAGTGGACGGGCACCAAGGTAATCGGTTTGCATCAAGGCCTTGTAAGCATCAAGGAAGGAAAAGTAAAAATGAAAAATCACAAACTGGTTGGTGGATATTTTATTATCGACATGACAACCATTACCTGTACGGATATTCCGGATAGTGATCCGATTCCCAAAAAGAAATTGGAGAATCATTTGAAAGGTGAAGATTTTTTTGATGTGGCTAAATATCCTACTGCGAAGTTTGAGATTGATGAAGTGCGTACACATCCGGATAACACGGCAAAAATACTGGTGCTTGGAAATCTAACGATTAAAGGAATTACCAAACGCTGGAAGATTGAGGTAGAGCCCACCACCCAAACGGATAGACTTTTTATAGCACAGGCCGATTTGCGATTCGACAGGCAACAATTTGGAGTGGCGTATAAGGGTTTAAAAGATGAACTTGTGCATGATATGGTAAGGTTAAATATCGTATTGAAAGCCAGATAATTTAGCTCCGACACTTTTTACTATTATTATTCACTTGTTTTCTCTTGCTGTCAGGCTTCCGACTGTCGAAGATCTGGCACCAATTGAGCCGTAAATATTCATGCCGTTGCGAGTAATCGCCCGGCAGGCAAACAGTGGCATCTAAAGGGTTTTTGAGAAGATTTTTTTTATTAAATTTATTTACCCAAAACCCTACCCTTATGATAAAGAAAATCTTTCTGGGATTACTAATCCTGGTGGTTGTCCTCGTTATCGGCTTTGTACTTTTAGTCCTCGCCCGGTATGACCGCACGTTCGAGGCTCCTTATCCGCAGATCACTGCCAGCACAGACTCAGCAATTATAGCACGTGGTCGG
>JAEUUB010000590.1 GCA_016787745.1 Cyclobacteriaceae bacterium | reverse complement strand
CGCTTGCCAATAAGACGCTCTAAATCGGATTGAAATAAGATTTCCTTTTCCAACAATTCTTTGGCTATGGTTTCTAAATGATCGCGATGTTTTTCTAAGAGCTTTTTAGTGCGTTCGAATGCTTCGTCAATAATCTTCTTAACTTCTTTGTCTATTTTCTCTGCGGTTGCATCTGAATAAGGCTTATTGAAAGTATAATCGGATTGCTTTGAATCATAAAAAGACATATTCCCAATCTCTTTATTCATTCCGTAAACCGTTACCATACTGTAGGCCATTTTTGTTATGCGCTCCAGGTCACTTAAGGCTCCGGTAGAAATCTTATTGAATACAATTTCCTCGGCCGCGCGTCCTCCAAAGGTCATGCACATCTCATCAATGAGCTGTTCGGTTTGATACAGAAACTGTTCTTTAGGAAGATATTGCGCATAGCCCAGGGCGGCTACACCGCGGGGAACGATGCTAACCTTAACGAGTGGATCGGCATGTTCTAAAAACCACCCCGCAACGGCATGTCCTGCTTCGTGATAGGCTACAATCCGCTTTTCGTCAGCCGAAATAATTTTTGTTTTCTTCTCAAGACCTCCAATCACACGATCGATGGCATCCTGAAAATCCTGCATATCCACTTCGGTTTTATCTCTCCGCGCAGCGATCAAGGCGGCTTCATTACATACGTTGGCAATCTCAGCCCCTGCAAAGCCTGGTGTTTGTGCGGCTAACTTTTTAATGTCTACATCTTTCGACATCTTAATTGGCTTCAGATGTACTTTAAAGATTTGCTCGCGACCCGCGATATCCGGTTTATCAATGCTTATCTGCCGATCGAAACGACCAGGCCTTAACAAAGCGGAGTCAAGTACATCGGGCCGGTTGGTGGCTGCTAGAATAATTACGCCACTGTCTGTTGCAAAGCCATCCATTTCAACCAACAAAGAGTTAAGCGTGTTTTCGCGCTCGTCATTCGCTCCTGGCAATTGCCCTCTTCCACGCGAACGGCCGATGGCATCGATCTCGTCTATGAAGACAATACAAGGGGCTTTTTCTTTTGCTTGTTTAAACAGATCGCGTACACGGGCTGCTCCTACACCCACAAACATTTCAACAAAATCTGATCCTGATAAGGAGAAGAAGGGAACCCCCGCTTCGCCTGCTACGGCTTTTGCCAACAAAGTTTTTCCTGTACCCGGAGGGCCTACTAACAAGGCTCCTTTAGGTATTTTCCCGCCCAGCTTGGTGAATTTTTGTGGCGTTTTAAGAAAGTCTACAATTTCTTTTACTTCCTCTTTTGCTTCTTCAAGTCCGGCTACATCAGCAAACGTAATTTTTACTTTACTTTCGGCATCAAAGAGAGCGGCCTTGGATTTTCCGATATTAAATATCTGACCCCCCGGTCCACCGCCCCCCGTCATTCTACGCATCAGCATCCAAAATCCAAATACAAGCAA
>JAEUUB010000537.1 GCA_016787745.1 Cyclobacteriaceae bacterium | reverse complement strand
TCCGTTTGAAGCCCTGTATACGACAGAACATGTGGAGTTTATGCGTGAATTAACCCAACCGGTTAAAGCCAATACGCCTATTGCCGTGGCAGAAGGTATTACGGCAACCTGGATTGAAGCCGGGCATATGTTGGGATCGGGTAGCATTAAACTTGATATAAAAGAAAAAGGAAAAACGAAGACGGTTGTTTTTTCCGGAGACCTGGGGCCTGTAACGTTACCACTGTTAAAGCCTTTTGAACATTTTAACAAAGCCGATTTGGTTTTTCTTGAGTCTACGTACGGAGATCGGGACCACAAACCGTATGATCAAACACTGAAGGAGTTTGAAGCCATTGTAAAAGAAACATGTGCTTCAGGCGGGAAAATGCTGGTTCCAACTTTTGCGATCGGACGTGCGCAACAAATAATTTATCACTTGGCGGATCTCTTTCACTCTGGTAAAATTCCCAAGTTTCCGGTTTACCTGGATAGTCCGATGGCGTTGAGTGCGTTTAATGTTTATCGGAACCATCAGGAGTTGCTGGATGAAGAATTCCATGCCTTAAAAAAGAAAGGAGTTTTCCCTCTGGATACAAACTATTTTATTCCCAGCCCCACGGCCGAATCATCCAAAGCAATAAACAATGTTAAGGGCCCGTGCATGATTCTGGCGGGAGCCGGCATGTGCAATGGGGGAAGGATTCTTCATCATTTAGCGCATAATATAGGCAACCCGAATACGCATGTGTTAATTGTAGGGTATCAGTCCTATGGCTCTCTTGGCAGGCGGCTGGTAGAAAAAGCGGAAAAGGTTTCCATGTTTGGTGAAGAAAAAGTTGTACGCGCGCAGGTTCATACGCTCAACGGCTTCAGCGCGCATGCAGGTCAAACGGATTTGATGAAGTGGTTCTCCTCGCTCGCGAAATCAAAACCAAAAGTAGTTATCACCCACGGTGAAGATGTTCCAAGAAAAGCATTGGCAGCGTGCATTAAAAAGCAACATAAGATTAATGCCACTCTACCTAAAATAGGAGATGTTATCGAACTGTAGTTCGATAAAAAATAAAAATTGTTTACATTGGTCACTTATGTGATCCAAACAATATGATTTCCTTAAAGAAAACCCTCTTAGCGGTAAGTATGTTTTTATTAACTATATCCCTGGCCTTTAGCCAAAAGGCGTATACACTCAAGTCGCACAAAGTGTCTGTTGACGGAACCTCGTCTATTCACGATTGGACATCGGATGTTACCCAGTTAACGTGGGCCGGGCAGTTAACCGTAGAAGGAACCAATGTGAAGGCGATTCAAAATGTAGTTGTTACCATACCGGTGGAGGGAATTAAAAGCGAAAAGGGCGGCATGATGGATGATAAGACTTACGAGGCATTCAATGCGGAAAAAAATCCAACCATAACATTTAAGTTAACAAGTGCCACCCTGACAGGAGCTAATGCAAAAGCCAATGGCACCCTTACTATGGCGGGCGTAACAAAATCCATTGTAATGAATGTGGCCACCAAAGTTTTGGCCGATGGATCCGTTCATTTAAGTGGTTCTCAGGTAATTAATATGAGAGACTATAAAATGGAACCACCCAAGGCGGTGATGGGCACCATTAAGGTAGGAGAAAAAGTAACCCTTTTGTTTGAACTTACGGTAACACCTTAAT
>JAEUUB010000528.1 GCA_016787745.1 Cyclobacteriaceae bacterium | reverse complement strand
GCTTTCAAAATCAACAACTCTGAAATTTCGAGTTTGCCCTTTACTTCTCCTTCTATATCGGCATTTTGAGCAATGATGTTTCCTTCTACATGACTGGAGTGGCCCAACGCAATTTTTGATTTGGATTTAATACTCCCCAATACTTTCCCCTCAATGCGGATATTGCCAAAGGTTTCTATGTTTCCTTCCAGTACCGTGCCTTTTCCAATAACATTGCTGGAATTGCTAATCTCGTCTGCGGCTCTTTTCTGTTCTTTTGATGTTAACATGGCTTGTGGGTTAAAACGTTACAAAATCTTCCGGGTTCAGCGAGTTGCCATTGTACCACATTTCAAAATGCAAATGGGGACCATCGGTCATCTCTCCACTGTTGCCAACTATAGAGATAATATCACCGGCATTCACAAAACTACCAACTTTTTTTAATAATCCTGCATTGTGCTTGTATACCGACATTAGATTGTTGCGATGCTGAATGGCAATTACATGACCCGAGTCTTGTGTCCAGGAGGCCATCACTACGGTGCCATCCGCTACACATTTCACCGGCTCGTTTGTCTTCGCCACTATGTCAACTCCGTAATGTCCTTTTTTAATATCATAATGATCCGACACAAAACCTGTGATAGGCGTGAAGAAAAATATCTCCTGAAGTTCGCGATACTTTCCGCTCGTTAACATAACCAGCGAGAATTCAGATTTTTCAAAATCTTTTCTGAATTGAGAGTCCGCGGCCGCTAACTTCATATTTCCAACTGCCTTTACGGGTTGATTCTCTGCACTTAAAACTTCGGCCGGATCTGTAAACCCACTGGACGTATCGCCACTTAAAACCCGTTGAAAATTATGAATGAATAAATCCTTGCGACTTACCTCCACCGCAAGTGAATCAACTTTTAAAGCAAGCTCATATAATTTCTTATTGGCCTCCATTTGTGCGTGCTTCGGATCAAACCATTTGGCAAGCAACGTCTTTGATAAAAACAAACTAAAAGCAAACAGAATAAGAAACAACGATGCGGTAATTACCATCACTTTGGCATACGTAAACCCCAGAGTCGATTTCTCGGCCAGGTTTTCCTCATTGCGTATTACCAGCTGATACTTGGTGGTTAGCCTTTCCGAAATGGTCTTTTTTGGTTTCAAAATGATAATTTTAGCAAAATTAGAGATTCTGATCGATTATAATATTGAATATCTGTTTTTTACGTTTGTATCGGTAAACCCTGGGTAATCTTGAACAAGAACTTTTCATTTGTGCGACTTCTTTGCTTTCTGGTGCCTGGCATGCTGATGAATTGCTCGGTGGAACAAAACTCGTTTACGAGCAATATCTTTCATAATACAACAGCCCATTTCAACGGATATTATTACGCGCGCGAAAAAACAAAGGAGGTCGAAAAAATAATCTTTAAAAGTCTGGATGACGACCCCAATCAAATCTTACGACTCTATCCCAAACTGGACACGATCCTTGCCAAAACCTATAGCAAAGACACGGAAGAGATTATCAAGATGGCTTCCATTTCTATACAACGCCACCCGAATAGTAAATGGGTGGACGATAATTATGTGTTGGTGGGCAAGGCCCGGCTCTTCGCAAGTGATTTTCAAAATGCCATTCAAACATTCAAATACGTAAACACAAAAAGCCCGGATGCCAACACCCGGCATGCCGCTTTGGTGCAATTGCTAAGAACCTTTACGGAACAAAATGATTATGACCGGGCTGAAGAAACTTTTCGTTTTCTGGAAAAAGAAAAACTCAGTAAGGTGAACCGGAAAGACCTGTATCTGGGAAAAGCCTACTACTATCAGGTAAGGAATAATTATGACTATATGGTTCGTAATCTGGCCAGTGCCGACTCGCTTCTGCAGCATAACGATCAGAAAGGGCGAATTTATTTTTTGATCGGCCAGATCTATCAAAAGCTTGGCTTCGATGCGGAAGCATTTAATTACTACCGTAAATGTGTTGCCACGCATCCGGATTACGAAATTGATTTTTATGCGCGATTAAACATGGCTCAGGTGGCGCGCCTGGATGACAAAAAAGATATTAAGCGATTACGAGATCAGTTTGGCAAAATGCTTACGGATACAAAGAACATCGAGTTCGTAGACAAAATCTATTATGAACTGGGTGAGTTTGAGCGAAAGCAAGGCAATCTGAAGCAAGCTGTTTCAAGTTATATTTCAGCGGCTCATGCCGGTACCAACAAACGCATTCAGGGAAGCGCCTATCTTCGGATTGGCCAGCTGGAATTTGATTCTTTAAAGAAGTACAGTTTAGCCAAATTATATTATGATAGCGCTATCGCAGCCTTGCCAAAGGATTTTGAAAACTACGAGGCTATTAAAAAAAGGCAGGAAATTTTGGGGGAGTTTGCCAAGTATACCGAAGCCATTTCATGGAATGATAGTTTGTTGGCGTTATCGGCATTCGATTCGCTTACCCTGCGTGTGCAACTGGATTCTTTGGTAGCCAGTAGAAAAAGTGTTGAGGTAATTAAGAAAAAAAAGAAGCGGACGTATCAAAGTTCAGAGGGCTCACAAAACAGTTCGTTCTTCAATACCGAATCATCGGGCACATCGGATTGGTATTTTGGAAACCCATCGGCAGTGGCTTTAGGACAGTCCGAGTTTAAAAGAATTTGGGGAGCCATTCCTTTAGAAGATAATTGGCGAAGGTCTAATAAAACTTCGGTGATCAGCGACCTGACCACACCAGTCGCTAAAACCGATAAACCGAAGCAACCCACCACTGCGGAAACGAAAACTCCCGATGCTCCCGATGAAGTGGGAAAATTATTGCTTCAAATTCCAAGAACGGCTGAACAAAAAGCAGCTGCCCTTGCCAAAATAGAAGAGGGTTACTTTATGCTGGGAGACTTATATTATTTTCAATTGAATGAAAAGGAAAATGCCTCCGAATCGTATGCAGCATTGTTGAAGCGTTTCCCGGGTTCGGAATTTGAACCCGAAGTTCTTTACAAACTCTATCTTATTTCGCGCGAGAAAGATTTAGCCAAAGCTGAGCAATACGCTACTCTTTTAAAGACCAAACACCCACAATCCACCTTCACCCGTATTTTAGTTAACCCTGATTACCTGAAGGAAACCAGCGTAGCCGCTGAAAAGCAAAAACTTATTTACAAAGAAGCGTATGCTTTTTACCAGGCAAACAATTTACGCCAGGCACAGGAAAAAATTAGGCTGGCCCTGCAGGAAGGAGATACCGGTTTTACACCTCAACTTGAATTATTAAAAATTCTGATTGTCGGCAAAACGGAAGATGTAACCCGGTATCAATATGAGTTGGGCGAGTACATTAAAAAATATCCGGATGGGGAATTAAAACCGTATGCTGAACAGTTGCTGGCTTCATCCAAAACATTACTGGAAAAATTAGAGCGCTCTAAGGGTATTCAGTTCAACAGTTCCATGGAAGGGCCTCACAATTTTGTAATTGTCTACAACACCAACGATAAAATTACAAATCCGGTTTCTACAGCTATCGAAAAATACAATGCCACTCAATGGAAAGAGCTGAAGTTAAATACAAGCAATATTATTTTTAATGATGATAAAACCATTACGGTTGTGATTGAACTTCCCAACCGTGAAGCAGCCCTCAGTTATTTCGACAAATTCCTCGCTCAGATCGCCATCACGAAGCCACTTTCCAATTATAAATTCTATAGCTTTGTAATCACCAAAGATAACTTTCAACTTTTTTATAGAACCAAATCGCTGGATGAGTACCTCACCTTCTTCGACAGAAACTATCAAAAGCAAAATCAATAACTTTCTCAGGATTGAGAAGCCCTGGATTCGCACCCTGGTAAAGTATGTGTGGATTGCTTTTTTCTGTTTCCTCCTGGGATTTCCACTCTACATATTCACAGTAAGCATAAATCTTTTCGGCCTTTATGGTGAAATGCCAAGTCTGGTTGAAGTGGAGAATCCTGAGAATGATCTTTCCTCCGAAATTATTTCGGCCGATGGGGTTTCTTTAGGCCGGTACTACCGCGGATATAACCGCAGCCAGGTTCACTTTAACGAACTTTCAGAAGATTTGGTAAATACACTTATCATCTCCGAAGACCATCGTTTTTATAATCACTCCGGATTAGATGCCACCGCTTTTTTAAGAGTTTTCTACGGAATCATCACCTTAAATTCTCAGGGGGGGGGTAGTACCATTACGCAGCAGTTGGCAAAGAACCTTTATACTATGAATCCCGACAAAAGTCTGGATGGATATCTCGCTAAATTGGGTAAGTACCCCAGGCGGGTAATCCAAAAAACAAAAGAATGGATTATCTCCATTCAACTCGAAGAAAATTTTACCAAAGAGGAGATCATTGCTATGTATTTGAATACGGCAACGTTCAGCAGCAATACATTTGGTATTAAAGTAGCCGCAGAAACCTATTTCGATAAAGGACCCGACAGTCTTAATATTCAGGAATCGGCCGTTTTGGTGGGCATGCTTCAAGCTGTTACCCTGTTTGATCCCAATCGCAATCCGGAAAGTTCTTTGCGTAAGCGTAATGAAATATTATATAAAATATATAATCACAAGTATAAAATTTCTACGCGCG
>JAEUUB010000684.1 GCA_016787745.1 Cyclobacteriaceae bacterium | reverse complement strand
ATACATGGGCGGAAGTCCGGGCCAATAGTTTGGCCACCCATCCATATCCTGTTGATGGCTGGCTTTAATGAACTGAAGTTTTCCCAGTTCTCCTTTGTCATACAATTCTTTCATGAAGAGAAACTCGCGAGCATACACCACCGTTTCCATCATCATATAGGTGAGATTCTTTTCTTTTGCGAGTCGTACGATTTCCTCGCACTCTTTTAAGGTAGTGGCCATGGGCACAGTGCAGGCGACATGCTTTCCTGCCTTTAAGGCTTTAATGGATTGGATGCCATGGTCGGGAATGGGTGTATTAATATGCACGGCCTCAATGGTGGGATCTTTTATCAAATCATCATACGATGTAAATCTTTTTTCAATGCCAAAGGCATCGCCAATTTCACTTAGTTTTTGTGCGTTGCGCTGACAAATAGCAACCAGGTTAGCATTCGGATGTTTTTTGTAAATGGGAATGAACTCGGCCCCAAATCCAAGACCCACAATAGCTACGTTGATTTTCTTAGTCATGACATTATGCGTTATATAATTTTTTTAAAAAGGTAATTCCATCCTGTGCAAAATCGTCCTGGCTCTCTGCCCGGTTTTTCCAAATAGGTTTTCCATTCATATAACAGGAAGTATAGATATCTTAAAAGTACTTCGAAAAAAGTGCATTCATAGTACCTGATCGTGAAAACTAAAGCAGAAACGCATGAATTGAAAATACTCCGATTATTTCTTCTTAAAAAAAGAAACAAATACAAATTCTTTTCGTTAGTTCGAATCAAAGCAGATTACTATGGGAGCTTACTTAGGTGAATTTGAGGAACTGGTGCTTCTTACTATTGCTACATTAGGCGAAGAAGCCTATGGAGTATCCATTCAGCACGATATTGAAACCCGTTGCAACCGATCCATCAGCATCGGGGCGCTTCACTCAACCATTACCCGCCTTGAAGAAAAAGGATTTTTAAAATCATGGCTGGGTGGAGCCACACAAGCACGCGGAGGACGTAGCAAACGCTATTATGAAATTACGGTTGCCGGTAAAAAGTCGGTTGCAGAAAGTAAAAGTTTGCGCGATGAATTATGGAATCTTTCAAAGGTTAATCTTTCTGTTAGATGAGAAATCAGCACCCTCCAAAATTAGCCCGCAAAATTTTTGAATGGTATTGTGGCCAGGCAAAAGTGGAAGATTTACTTGGTGACCTTGACGAATGGTTTTATCTGCATGTTCAATCAAAATCACTGCTTCGCGCGCACGTTTTGTATTGGAAACAAATTTTTGTGTTGATGTTTTCTTACGCAATAAAGAAGCGCAAACGAGATGCTCAAGTCGGGCACTATTCAACTTCTGGTTTTTCGTTTGACATGCTGCGTAATTACCTGAAGGTAGCCGTTCGCAATCTATATCAGTATAAATATTTTTCCATCCTCAATGCATTTGGCCTCGCAGTGGGCATGACGGTAAGTCTTCTGCTTATTTCCTTGGTCACTTTTGTTCGAACCTATGATGATTTTCACAAACAAGGAGATCATATCTACACGATTGTTAGCGAACGCACCGAAGGTATAGAAGAATCCATTTGGGCCACGGCACCGCATGTATTAGCCGAACAATTGCAGCAACATCCGGATGTTAAAGAAGTG
>JAEUUB010000482.1 GCA_016787745.1 Cyclobacteriaceae bacterium | reverse complement strand
CTGCTATTTTAGGTCTGGCCGTACGCGAGAATTTAAATCTTAAAGACGGATTCTTTCAAAATGATGAGATCCATCAAAGGGAAGTAATTCGTGTGATTCGAAAATACCGACCTGAGATTGTGCTGGCGAATGCCATCTACGACCGACATCCCGATCACGGAAAAGGAGCGGGACTTTCGTTTGATGCCTGTTTTTATTCGGGATTAAATAAGATATCGACCCTGGATGCGGGAGTAGCACAGCAGGCCTGGCGACCCAAGCACCTTTATCATTTTATTCAAAGCCAATTTATCCAACCGGATTTTATAGTGGATGTATCTGATTTTTGGGAGACAAAAATGAAAGCGATACGCGCATTTAAAACCCAGTTTTATGATGCACAAAGTCAGGAGCCTGAAACCTATATTTCAAACCCTGCATTTATGGATTTATTGGAAGCGCGGGGCCATGAGCTTGGTCATGCCATCGGCACAAGATATGGCGAAGGATTTACTGTGCGCAGGGTAGCAGGCGTTGACAATTTATTTTCCCTCCTATAAGTCAGGGCGCCAGGCGATTTCTATTCCAACCTTCCTTTGAAAGTGTATAAACAATCCGGTCGTGTAATCGGTTGGACCTCCCTTGCCAGAATTCAATCTCAAAAGGTGCTACGGCATACCCTCCCCACTGATGAGGCTTGGGCAGAGTAGTCATACCTTCAAATCGCTTCTCAATTTCTTTCACACGACCCTCTAATATTTCGCGGTTCTTGATAACGCTGCTCTGGGGTGAAGCCCACGCACCGATCTGACTGCCACGGGGCCGGCTTTGAAAATATTGCAAGGAAGTGTTTTCGGCAAGTCGTTCACTCATCCCTTCAATTCTAATCTGGCGTTCTAGTTCAGGCCAAAAAAAAGTTAATGCACAGGCGGCATTTTTTTCCAATTCCTTTCCTTTTCTGCTCTGATAGTTTGTATAGAATAAAAACTTACTTTGTTCAATCCCTTTAAGCAAAACGATTCGTGCTGAGGGTCTGCCCGATTCGGTAATGGTAGAAAGAGTCATTGCGTTGGGTTCAAGCACTTCTGATTGGATAGCTTCGTTAAACCATTTCTCAAATTGAATTACAGGATCTTTATCAATCGATGTTATCTCAAGGGAAGCTTTTGTATAATCACTTCTAATGCTGGCAATTGGTTTCATTTTAAAAGGGTAAATTTTTAGTTGCGAGCACCTGATGGGAGTAGTTCACTTCAGTGCTTTACGCAAATTATAGCTGAAAAATTAATAAAAGCATTATTTGCATCTAATGATTTCCTTCATTTTATTAAGATTTCTTTTGCAAGAATAACTTAACAACTTTAATTAACGTTATTTCCTTTAAGCCTATGGATTTTTTTCATTATCGAAATAAAATACAACCCCAACGGGGGACGCTGTTGCTATCAGAGCCCTATCTGGCCGATCCGAATTTTGAACGTACAGCTATATTGTTAACCGAGCATAATGAAGAGGGGTCGGTAGGTTTTATTCTTAATAAACCTTCTGATTCGCGTGTAAGCGAGGTAATGGATACCATGAAAGATTTTGATTCCCGTATTTTTATCGGGGGGCCTGTACAGCAAGACACACTCCATTTCATACATCGGGTACCGATATTAGAAGATGCTATTGAAATTGGGAACAGCCTGTTTTGGGGAGGTGACTTTGAACAATTGACATCATTAATCGAAACCCATCAAGCTAATGTACTGGATATCAAATTCTTTTTAGGGTATAGTGGCTGGTCGCCCGGGCAATTGGAGGAAGAGTTGAAAATGGATTCGTGGATTGTGAGTGATCAGGTTTCGGATGCACTGGTATTTGAAACGAATCCTGAGTTAATGTGGAAAGAGGCTATGCGCAGCCTGGGTGGGCGCTTTTCAGTCTATTCCAACTATCCCGAAGACCCTCGAATGAATTAAATGATTTTACTATTTTTACAGTTCCTCAGAAGAGGATATGACGATGGAAAACGATAAAGAGGTGCAAGAAGAACAAGTCAAAGGTGCGGCTGAGGAAGTTTCTGACACTGTTTTGGCAAAAGTAAATGGTGCTCATCCTGATGAGGATTCTTCCGATTCTGAT
Source organism: Cyclobacteriaceae bacterium (assembly GCA_016787745.1). GTDB lineage: Bacteria > Bacteroidota > Bacteroidia > Cytophagales > Cyclobacteriaceae > ELB16-189. The sequence continues at coordinate 1,409 of JAEUUB010000482.1, read as the reverse complement.
GATTTGCATGAAAATCATGATTTCACGCAGTTTACCAAAGCAGATTTTGTTGCCTATGTGAAGGATCTGAGCAAGGATGACAACTTCCGAAAAGTAGATGCCACCCTGAGAGCACTTAAACCTTTATTTGAAGAAATACGCCAATCCGAAAGAGATGCCGCCTTGGAGAAATTCAAGAAGGAAGGCGGATTGGAAGACGATTTTGAATATCGTTTAGACGAACTTGATCATGCCTTTGATGCCACGGTAAAACTTATCCGTGATCGTAAAAATCAATACTTCAAGAACCTGGAAGAAAAGAAATCGGAGAACCTTAGCAAGAAGAATGAGATTCTTGAAAAGTTAAGGGTCTTAATTGATGGCGAGGATTCCCCCCAATCTTTTCAGATTTTTAAGCAGCTGCAGGTAGAATGGAAACAAGGAGGTCCTGTGCCCATGGCCCAGGTTAAAACCCTGTGGGCAAACTACAATGCTTTGGTAGATCGTTTTTATGATCATCGAAATATTTACTTTGAACTTAAAGAACTGGATCGCAAGAAAAACCTGGAAGCCAAACTTGAACTTTGTGTAAAGGCGGAGGAGTTAATTACCAAAGAGAGAATAAAAGAGGCTGTACACGAACTCAATGAGCTTCATCATGAGTTTAAACATATTGGCCCGGTTCCCAAAGAAGAGCAGGAAGCTGTGTGGCAACGATTTAAGGCTGCCTCGGATGCCATTTATGCCAAGCGCGATGCCTTCCTGGTCGATCTTCAGCAGGAGTTAAAGCAAAATCTGGATGCCAAAGGCAAAGTTGAGGAAGAAGTGATTGCATTTGCCTCTTTTACTTCCGATCGCATAAAAGACTGGAATCAAAAAACGAAAGAAATACTTGAGATACAAAAGCGATGGGATGCTATTGGGGGAGTTCCTCGTAATAAATCCAAAGAGTTAAATAAGAAGTTTTGGTCTGCATTTAAATCATTTTTCAATAACAAAAATCAGTTCTTTAAAAAACTCGATGAAGCTCGAGGCATCAATCTTAAAGCAAAGCAGGATTTGGTAGCGCGGGCAATTGAATTAAAATCGAGCGATGATTGGGCCAGAACCTCGCAGGAACTGAAAGAGTTGCAAAGCAAGTGGAAGGAGATTGGGCCTGTACCCGAAAAACAACGCGAAAAGATTTATAAAGAATTTAAAGAAGCCTGCGATTACTTTTTTGGACAACGCAGGGAGATTCTTGAGAAGGCTGACCACGACCAGGAAGACAATCTTAAATTGAAGGAAGCTATTATTGCGGAATTGCAAAATGTTGGTGTGGGGGGCGGAACCTTAGAAAAACTTCATGAGTTGCAAAACCGTTTTAATGAGATCGGGTTTGTGCCTAAAAATGTGATGGCCTCGGTGAAGAGTCGCTTTGCGGACGCAAC
>JAEUUB010000481.1 GCA_016787745.1 Cyclobacteriaceae bacterium | reverse complement strand
TGACTATGACTGTCAATAAAGCCTGGAGCCAACACAAGGCCTTTGCCATCCGTAACCGATTCATTTACAAAGGGAGTTAAAGTTCCCGCATCCAGAATGCGATCATTTACAATGCGCACGCCACCCATAAAAGCCGGAAGGCCGGTACCATCAATTACTTTAACATTAGTAATCAGGTGTGTGGTTGGCAAAGTAATTGGTTTCTCTTCCCAAATATTTTTAACCAGCCCATGGGCTCTAAAATTCGATGAGTTGTCTAATAAAATCAGAGTTTGATTTTTATCGATGTATCGGATAATAAGGGTACCAAAACCAACCCAGCCGCCCGTATGCGAAATCGTTTTGTTTTGCTCATTAATAAACCAACCAAATCCATAGCTGGTTGCCTCGCCATTATTTAGTTTCCCCGGGCTTATAGCCTCCTGAAAGGTTGACTTTTTAACTAACTTATCCGTGTACAGGGCCTGATCCCATTTATATAAATCCTCCACCGAAGAATAAACATTTCCATCACCTACAATACCATCGAAGTTTACCAGATCATTTAATACGGGTTTTTGATTTTCAAATTGAAGTCCAAATACCCGCGAGGCAGGATACGACTTTAACTGAAGATGATATACATAGGTATTCTTCAATTTTAACGGAGTTGCAATGTACTGGTGGAAAAACTTATCGGCCGTTGTTCCCGATGCTTTTTCGAGCACGGAAGCAAGCGTGGTGTAATTCGTGTTGCAATATTGCCATTGGTCACCGGGTTCAAAAACCAGTGGAGGTTTTTTGTCGGCCAGCAAGGCAAGCATGCGTTCATTGTTCAACGTATCCATCAAATTCATGTCTCCCTCAGCTATATCAAAGTACTCGGGCAGGCCCGATGTTTGATTCATCAAATGCCGGATCGTGATAGTTGAATACGGGAAGGTCGGCAAATATTTTTGTACGGGATCATCGTAATTCAATTTACCCTGCTCTTTCAAAATCATAATCATCAGGGTGTAAAACTGTTTCGACACCGAGGCCAAATTAAAAGCAGAATTTGTGGTTAGAGCTTCGTTTGTTTTGGGGTTAGCGATACCAAACGCCCTTTTATAAAGGATCTTTCCCTTCTCACCAACCAAAACGGTTCCATTAAAAAGTTGTCGCTGGTGTAAATAGGTAAGTACAGAATCAATGCGTTCGATTTTTTTTGCTTGCTGCGTAAACGCAACGGAAGGAACGAAGACGAGAAGAAAAATAAGCTGCCTCATAGGTATTTTTACTAAACGATTTGACTCAAGATACTAATTATTAGTAAGCAGAATACTCACTACACAGCCTGGAATTTCTATCCATTTTGAGCTAAGTGTTAACTGGTTCAGATGCTAGATTAGAAGTACTTTTACACAAATGATTTCCCGCAACCTGAAATTGCTGATTGCTTTCGTCCTTGTTGGCACCCTCGCTGCTTATGTGGTGTTTGTCACAATTCCAACCCAATTAACCAGGCGTAGTTATGAGGCGGCCAAAATGCTGGGCGAAGATTTTCGCAAAGCCTTTCAGTTTACCCCCGAAATAACTGTTGAGCAAACGGTCGTTTTAAATCAACAAACACCTGTGCTCGAACTGGCTGTGCTCGCCCAAAACTTTGAACACCGTTTTATCTGGACAAACACATGGCTAAATAGCACCAAACAAATTTTTATAACCGGCACGTTTCAGGCAAAAGCCGGATTCGATCTTCATAAGAAGTTTTCGATCAGACTGACTGATGACAAAGCCTATGTTACTTTGCCCGAGCCCGTCTTATTGTCAATTGAATCTCGGGGAGACATTACCTATCGGGATGAAAATGGAATTTGGAATTGGGTTGATACAGACGATCGAACTAATGCCACCAATGCCT
>JAEUUB010000449.1 GCA_016787745.1 Cyclobacteriaceae bacterium | reverse complement strand
TTGCTGCCGATGCTCAGGATAAAGAATCAAGATATTTTTTAGGAGTAATCTGCAATGAGTTGAAAGAACCAGAAAATGCCAAGAAGTGGTTTCAGGAGGCCATTAAAATTGACCCGACTTATTTTGAACCTCAACTGGCCTTGGCTGAATTGATTTATCAGGATGCAAAATCTGTGAAGGCTGAAATGAATCAGCTTGGTAATTCAAAAGAGGATTTCAATAAAAAGGTGAAGTTAGATAAGGAGTATCAGGACAAACTTCGTGTTGCCCTTCCGTATTGGGAAAAGTGTGAAAAAATTAGCCCTGATGAGGTGAAGGTGATTGATGTTTTATACATCATGTACACTGATCTGGAAATGACTTCGCAGGTAACCCGCATCGAGAAGCGAATGAAAACACTCGGGTTGTTAGATTAACTTATTTCGACCAGAATAAAAAGCCCCGCGTTTCGCGGGGCTTTTTTTTTACATACGGAGCACATTTAAGCAGAATAGAGTAACTCTTTCTGCGCTTCAATAGGCTCACTCGAAATATATTCATCATACGTCATGAGCTTATCAATATGGCCATTGGGGGTGATTTCAATAATTCGATTTGCAACGGTCTGGGTAAATTCATGATCGTGTGACGTAAACAGCACCGTACCCGGAAAATCTTTTAAGGCATTATTAAACGCGGTGATGGATTCAAGATCAAGGTGATTGGTTGGTTCATCGATGATCAATAGATTGGCTCCAGCCAGCATCATACGAGAAATCATGCAGCGCACTTTTTCACCCCCTGACAATACATTACACTTTTTAAAAACTTCCTCGCCTGAGAATAACATCTTGCCCAGAAATCCTCGAATATAGACTTCGTCACGGTTTTCTTCCTCGGAATACTGCCTTAACCAATCCACCAGATTATCCTCTGATAGAAAATACGCTTCGTTGTTCACAGGTAAATACGCAGGCGTTATAGTTTGGCCGAATTTAAACCCACCGGAATCTGCCTCTAATTCCCCGATCAGGATTTGAAACAAAGTTGTTATGGTTAAACTGTCTTTGCTTAAGAAGGCAATCTTGTCTCCTTTGTTTACAAAGAAATCGAGCTTTTTAAAGAGGACATTTCCATTCAATGAATGAGTCAATTCTTCTACGTGAAGAATTTGATCGCCCGCAGTACGCTTCTGCTGAAAAATAATAGCGGGATACTTTCGGGTTGAGGGCTGAATGTCATCCAGATTAATTTTCTCTAGCAATTTTCTACGACTGGTGGCCTGCTTGGATTTGGAAGCGTTCGCACTAAAGCGGGCAATAAATTCCTGTAATTCCTTCTTTTTCTCTTCGGCTTTTTTATTTGCCGAAGCTCGTTGAGCAAGCGCTAATTGACTTGATTGATACCAGAAAGAATAATTACCGGTGTATAGCCGAATTGCTTTAAAATCTATATCAACAATATGGGTACATACGGTGTCAAGAAAATGGCGGTCGTGAGATACTACAATCACGGTATTCTTGAATTCCAGAAGGAAATCCTCCAGCCAGCCAATGGTATGCAAATCCAGGTCGTTGGTCGGTTCATCCAGAATTAAAATATCAGGATTACCGTAAATGGCTTGCGCCAGCAATACCCTCACTTTTTGGGCCCCGCTCAACTCTTTCACGAGTTTGTAATGGTCTTCTTCTACAATCCCCAATCCACTTAATAATGCCGCTGCATCGGATTGTGCATTCCATCCATTAAGTTCAGCAAATTCAGACTCTAATTCGGATGCTTTGAGTCCATCAGCCTCTGAAAAATCAGGCTTTTCATAAATAGCATCTTTCTCCTTCATTAGATTCCAGAGCCGTGTAAAGCCCATCATCACGGTGTCCAGAACAGGCACTTCATCAAACTCATAGTGATTCTGACGCAGTACGGCCATTCTTTTTCCGGGATCAATACTCACCTGACCCCGGGTTGGGTCAATATCACCCGAAAGTATTTTAAGGAAAGTGGATTTTCCGGCACCGTTTGCTCCAATTACTCCGTAGCAATTGCCTGCTATAAATTTCAGGTTTACCTCATCGAAAAGTACCCTTTTGCCAAATTGGAGGGTAAGATTACTTGCTGCAATCATAATTCTAATAGAAAATTTGCCGCAAAGGTAAGTAAAAGAGATTGAATGAAGTATCCCCGATCTTGAATTGAAAGAATCATTCCCAGCTTCTTATGAGAGAGATTACCTAATGGTGTGACAATGGTCATTTTTTCATTGGGTTACCGACAGTAATATCGAACAATCAAAAAATGAAATCATTATGAAATCCAACGAGCTTTCTTCGGGGCAAACGACTAGCCTCATTTTACTTCGCATCCTTATTGGATGGCACTTTTTGTATGAAGGTGTTTTGAAGTTGTATAACCCTGCCTGGACTTCCAAAGGGTACTTGTTAAGTGCCTCTTTCCTTAAACCATTTTTTACATGGATCACGGGGGATTCACTCATTGGTGTAGTGGATACCTTGAATATTGTTGGACTCATTGGCGTTGGCCTGGGTTTGCTTGCAGGATTTAAGATTAAATGGGCTTGTGTTGGAGGTGTCTTGTTACTGGCATTGTATTACCTGGCACATCCTCCATTTCCAGGTTTGGAGCAAGGTCCTGCTGAAGGAAGTTATTGGATAGTCAATAAGAATTTAATAGAGTTAGCCGCCTTGATAGTTCTTTATCAATTTCCGGTCTATACATCATTTGGTATAGAGCGAATATTTTCCAGGAATAAACCAGAATCGGCCGGTTGAAATGTTAACATCTAAAGCAAATTAGTCATGAAAAAAGAAGAAGGTATATTCAATAACTGGAGCAGACGCGACATGCTCAAGAGTTTAGCCGGTATTCCGGTATTAGGTACGGTATGGTTTGCCGGAGCAAAACTGACAGGTTCGGCCATGGACGAGAAGCAGTTCTTGTTAGAAACTTTAAACATTAAAGCAGCTCCACCGCCTGCCACGGGTTCTATGGCCGGGGCTCCAATACGGTTAGGCGTGATCGGATTTGGCATTCGGGGCGAGCAGTTATGCCGTGCCCTTGGCTTTGCTACTAAAGAATGGCTGACCGAAATGAAAGAGTCGGCCGAAAAAAATCCGAACGATACCCGATTAAAAGAATTTCTTGATCAGGAAAACCTGAATCTTAAAATCACTGCGGTATGCGATGTCTTTGATGTAAATGCAGATCGGATAATAAATTCTTTTTCCACACCGGAGAATAAAGTTACCCGCTTTGCTACACATAAAGAATTGGTTGCCAGCGGCCAGGTGGATGCCGTAATTATTGCAACGCCCGATCATTGGCATGCACCCATGGCTATTGATGCCATTAATGCGGGTGTGCACGTATATGTTGAAAAGCCAATGACGCATAATATTTCTGAAACCTATGCTTTGCGCGAGGCTGTACGATCCAATAATAAAATAGTGTTTCAGGTTGGACATCAGCACCGGCAAACCCAAAGTTTTTTAACGGCTATGGATATCATCAATAAGAAAACTTTGGGCCATATTTCCGTGATCACTACAAATACCAATCGTAATGATGATAACGGTGCATGGCAATATGATATTCACGAGAAGGCTTCCCCGGAAACCATAAACTGGGAAATGTTTTTAGGCAATGCCCCCAATGTTCCTTTCAATAAAGAACACTTTTTCCGTTGGCGGAAGTGGTGGGCCTATGGATCCGGACTTTCCGGAGATTTGTTAACGCATGATTATGACCGGATCAATTGCTTGCTGAAAATGGGAATACCTACTTCTGTAATGGCTTCGGGGGGAATTTATACTCATAGAGATGGCCGTAACGTGCCCGATGTGTTGCAGGTAAACATGGAGTATCCAGATTTTACCACGGGTAGCAGCCAGGAAGCTGGAAAAGAAAAGGGAATGACTTTTATTTATAGCGCAACTTTAGGAAATCAATTTGATCGTGGGACCTATTTAATGGGGCATGATGCTACCATGGAATTGGGTAATATGATTACGATATATGCAGATGCCCGAAGTACCCGATTCGCAGACCTGATCAAGGAAAAAAGAGTTGATCCCAATGTGCCCATCTATCAATACAATCCAATGGCAAATGCTACCGATGCGGTAACTTCTGCAACCGCCAAGTACTTTGCCAACAAAGGGCTTCTGTGGACGTATAGAGATGGTAAGCGTGTGGATTCAACTTTTCTGCATATGCGCGAATGGTTAAGTTGTATACGCAATGGTGGTACCCCTAGCTGCAGCATTACCGAAGGATTTCAGGAAGCCATTTCGGCTCACATGGCTGGCTTGTCTTATAAGTTAGGGAGGAGAATTGAGTGGGACGCTGCTTCAGAGAAAGTAATTTCCAAGCCGGGCGAAGATCTTGATGCAATTTTAATTAATAACGATATGGTAGTTTAAAAGAATGGGGCTAAGCCAAAGGACTTATGGAAGTTCTTTCCTTAAGTCCTTTAACTTGAAAATATTGAATAGATAAAAGCATTTGCGTCATGAAGAAAAAATGTATTGGTATTTGGATGGATTACACGAAGGCATATGTGATGAGCCTGGAAGGCGAATCAGTTACAACAACTGAATTAAAATCTGAGTTTACATGGGAGGAAATGCAATATGCGTTTTCAAAAAATGAAAATTTGATGCACAATAAAGAGCGAAACTTGGTTAAAGCATATTTTGATTCTATTGGAAATAGTATTCGTAATGCAGACGAAGTGGTAATTTTTGGACCCACAGATGCCAAGATTGAACTGTTAAATCTATTAACTTCCAATAATCAATATGACAAGATTAAATGTAGCACTCTTACAACAGATAAAA
>JAEUUB010000432.1 GCA_016787745.1 Cyclobacteriaceae bacterium | reverse complement strand
AAGTTGATAACATCCTGAAAGTTTTTAGAGCGTGGCTCAATAAGATTAGACTCCCATTGATCAATTTTCTTAATCAGGTCTTTCCCGGTTTGAATGAAATCCTTTGCATCCGGATTGTTCTTTAGAGATTCATTGAATGTTTCGATTTGTTTTTTTACCTGCCGCATGTTATTGACAGATTTTTGCACCTCGTTAAACTGCTCGCCCGCCTGTTTTAAAAACTCCTGTTGCGCGGCCCATTCAGCGGCCGTAGCTGTTACTTTTGGATCGGAAATTATTTCCAGTTCGGTTTCAGAAGATTGTCCCTTGAATGTAACCCGCGCCTTGTATTTCCCGGGGGGAACACGCTGGCCGCTGTAATCTCCGTACACATAAACTCCCGGTACACCAGTCAATCCTTCCGATCGAAAATCCCATGCAAAACGATTGATGCCGGCTTCAGCCGGAATAGTTTGCGGAGCGGAAGGCCCACCCGGCCAAGGTTTGAACGTCTCATCTTTCTTATTGATGTATTTTCGAATAAGCTTGCCACTCACATCCATAATTTCTAACGTCACTTTGCTGGTGTCGGCTTTTTCCTTTATGTAATAATCAAGAATTACTCCGTTCATCGGATTGCGTCCTAACCCCGGAATATCCCCAAAGTATTCAGGAATAGTTACGGACGATAACCGATACGTAGGTTTAGGGGTATAGATTTTTACAGTAGATGCAAATGCTCCTTTCGATTGTTGAATGGCTCCAAGGTCATCCAGAATCCAAAACGCGCGGCCTGCAGTGGCCGCAACCAAATCGTTATCTTTAATGATAAGATCGGTTACTGGAACAACGGGTAAGTTTAATTGAAATTTGCTAAACGATGCACCGCCATTAAAGGAGATGTAAAATCCACGTTCCGAACCGGCATACAGCAAATCTTTAACCTTTTTGTCCTCCCTGATTACTTTTATGAAGTCATCAGTTTCTACACCATTTCCAATCTTAACCCATGATTTTCCATAGTCAGTAGACTTGTATGTCATGTTCGAATAATCATTGAACTTATAGCGGGATGCCGAAATATAAACGGTGCCCTTATCGTGTGGCGATACCTCTATAGAATGAATCATTCCTTCGGGTAAACCGGCAGGGGTAACATTGCTCCAGCTTTTGCCACCATCTTTTGTTAGGTTTACCAGACCACAATCACTTCCTGTATAAATAACGCCCTGCTCG
>JAEUUB010000420.1 GCA_016787745.1 Cyclobacteriaceae bacterium | reverse complement strand
TCTAGCTTCAATATTGCTATCAAAGTTACCGTTCGTCTTGCATGTATTAGGCCTGCCGCTAGCGTTCATCCTGAGCCAGGATCAAACTCTCCATAGTATGCTCTTTAGCTCAAAGTGTAAAGCTCAAAAGCTTAAAGCTCTCTTAACTAAACCTTTGGCCAAGGCTTTCAGCTTTCTGCCTTCCAGCTTTCAGCTTATGCCCTATGTCATTTAATCCTCGGTCCTCATTAATTTTTTATCATTTAGCATCACTGCTAATCCTTAAAGAATCAACTCGTCTATAACCTCTAACGATTATAAACGGGTCCGCTATCAATCTCCATCTATTCAAAGAACATTTGAATCTAGAAAACACATGTTGTCTCCTTAATTCTGTAGTGGATTTTACTCCTAATCAATTAACCTCAAACCTGCCGTCTGAAGCCCCTTATTCGTTTTGGGAGTGCAAATGTACGCTTAACGCCTACTTTATGCAAGGATGCCCTGAAAATATTTTCAAACCCCTATTTTGGACCTTAGGACAGTTTGGGATCTATCTGGGCCAATGGAAATTAATGAAATAGGTACATTCAGAGACCTCTCAAGGAAACTAATGTAGCTCAGCAGGTTATGAGGAAGATCAGCCTCTGAAGTGCCGGTGATAGGGGTCTGCCAACCTGGTAATTCATGGTAAATAGGAACAATTTTCTCATTCACTATCTCGTAAGGTAATGTTTCGGTGATTGATCCATCATTAAGTTTATAATGGGTGCAAACCTTAATAATGGGAAATGAATTCAATACATCGGCTTTCATCATTAGTAGTTGAGTAACTCCATTAATCATAATAGAATACTTCAAAGAGGGCAAGTCTATCCAACCACATCTGCGTGGCCGACCCGTAGTAGATCCAAACTCATTTCCTTCTTTCCGCATCCGCTCTCCTTCTGCGTCCATTAGTTCGGTGGGGAATGGTCCACTACCCACCCGAGTACTATAGGCTTTAAAAATTCCATACACTTCTCCGATACGGCTTGGGGCAATGCCCAATCCTGTACAAGCCCCAGCGGTGACTGTATTAGAACTTGTGACAAAAGGATAGCTTCCAAAATCAATGTCAAGCAAAGAACCCTGGGCACCTTCGGCCAGCACTGAACGATTATCATTCAATACATCATTAATAAAATACTCGCTATCTATAAGATTAAATTCTTTTAGAAATTCAATCGCACTGAAAAACTGAGCCTGTAACTCGTTCCAGTTAAATTCTATGTCGTGCTTCTTTAAAATCTCAAGATGGATGTCAGTCAGTTTCTTAAACTTTGCGTCAAAGTTTACTGAAAGCACATCTCCCACGCGCAGCCCCTGACGACCAATCTTATCCTGATACGAAGGGCCAATTCCTTTTAAGGTAGATCCGATTTTATCGTCCCCTTTGGCTTTTTCATAGGCCTGATCAAGCAAACGGTGCGTAGGCACAATAAGGGTCGCTTTTTTAGAGATGAATAAATTCGACCTTACATTAAGCCTGTATTTAGCTAACTTTTCTATCTCTGATCGAAAGATAATCGGATCTAATACAACTCCGTTCCCAATAATATTTCTGGTTTTTTCCCGAAAGATTCCGGAGGGAATCTGATGAAGGACATGTTTTATTCCATCAAATTCCAATGTATGGCCGGCATTTGGGCCGCCCTGAAACCGGGCTACAACATCATACTTAGGGGCCAAAACATCAACAATTTTACCTTTTCCTTCATCGCCCCATTGAAGGCCCAGCAATACATCTACTTTCATTTAACGATACTTAATAAACAGGTTGGCCAATCAATTCTTTTTAGACACTTCATCTTCTGATTTAATTACCTGAAAGATTGCATTAAGCTTCGTTATAACAAGTAATTTACTGACACTTTCAGATGGATTCATTAAATAAACTTCTCCTCCTTTATTTCTGAACTTTGTAAGGATGGTTATAAGCACGCCAATGCCGCTACTGTTTATGTAGCGCAGATCAGAAATATCTATTATGCAAACGCTTGCCTGATGGCTCATGGCATCGTTTACCGCACCAATCAGTTGTGTTCCGTTATCTTCTCCAATTAAATCTCCTGATATTCTTAATATCAAAGAGTTACCCTTGATTTCCTGCCCAAAGTTCATAGTTTTTTATTTTCACAGTTTTCTTTAGTACACGATGCGTACAAAATCAATGAATGATGAAGTACATTGAACTGCATTAATTCTTGCACAGTATTTTGAATTGTTTGAATCCGCGGATCGCAAAATTCAATTACTTTATTACAATCTGTACAAATCAAATGATCGTGCTGCTTGTATCCAAACGATTTTTCGTACTGCGCCTGGTTCTTTCCAAACTGATGCTTGCTAACCAGTTCGCATTCAACCAACAAGTCTAAGGTATTATATACGGTGGCCCTGCTCACTCTATAATTTTTGTTTTTCATATTGATGTACAGCGATTCTACATCAAAATGCCCGTTTAACGAATAGATTTCTTCCAAAATAGCATATCGCTCAGGAGTTTTCCGGAGTTCCTTCTTTTCTAAATAACCAGTAAAGATTTGCTTTACCTCCTCAAATACTTTGTGATTTAATGCCATGGGTACGAACAGAGGCAAATATACTACTTCGCCTGCAGGATGAGCAATTATTCGGTTGAATAAACCGGACCTGTGTTTCTCGAATCAAACCTTGTTACTTTCACCACGCCCTCCACTTTCTCCAGTTTTTGTATCAACATCTCAAGATGGCGCGTATCGTTTACATAAAGCATAATTTCTCCGTTGAAAATTCCCTGGTCGGACTTGAAAGAAAGGGAACTCATATTCACTTTCAGTTCTTCTGAAATTACTTTTGAAACATCGTTTATCAAACCAACCCGGTCGGTACCAATTACTTTGAGGCCGGTTAAGAACGCCACTTCGTGTTGGGAGGTCCACTTGGCTTTTATAACCCGATTCCCATGATTTGCCAGCAACTCGGTAGCATTCGGGCATGTGGTACGATGTATTTTTATTCCTTCATTAACGGTTACAAAACCAAAAACATCATCTCCGGGAATAGGCGTGCAGCACTTCGCCAGCTTGTACTCCACCACATCCATGTCCTCCCCGATTAACAGCGTATCTTCATACCGGCCCTTCGCTTTGTTTATCTCCTGTTCAATCGTTTTAACATCAGGAACTTCTGAGTGTGGCTTTGTTTTAAGGGGCGAAGGAGGTTTGAATTCCTTAAAGCGTTTTAAATCATTGAGTGTTATTAACCCTTTGCCTACCCGAAAATGTAATTCGAATTGTGAAGGAACATTAAAGTATGCGCGCATTTGCTCAAACACCCGACTATTGCTGTCAATCTTAAGTTGTTTTAATTTCCGAGTCAGAATCTCTTTTCCCTCATCAACCAGGTAGCGTTTATTCTCCTTAAGCAATTCCTTTACTTTCGATTTTGCTTTGGGACTAATAACAAATCGCAACCAATCTTCTTTTGGTTTTTGTTTGGATGAGGTGAGAATCTCAATCTGATCGCCATTCTTTAAAAGATGATTTATGGGAACCAGCTTTTGATTGACTTTTGCCCCTATGCATTTTGCTCCTATATCGGTATGAATATCAAAGGCGAAATCGAGTGCCGTAGCTCCATTGGGCAGTGTTTTCAATTCGCCTTTCGGGGTGAACACAAATACTTCTTCATTAAAAAGATTTCCCCGAAAATCATCTACAAACTCAAGTGCAGACAAATCCTGTTTCTCCAACAGATCGCGAACCCGAACCAGCCATTTCTCCAGGTTTGACTCGTGGCTCGATACACTGTCTTTGTATTTCCAATGAGCCGCATATCCCTTTTCGGCAATTTCATCCATGCGCCTGGTTCGAATCTGAACTTCAACCCATTGGCCATTTTTAGCCATAACCGTTGTATGCAACGATTCGTAGCCGTTGCCTTTTGGTGTGCTGATCCAATCGCGGAGCCGATCAGGATTGGGTGTATAATAGTCTGTAACAATCGAGTACACCTGCCAACAAAAAGATTTTTCCTGTTCAATAGGGGTATCGATTATTACCCGAATTGCAAACAAATCATATACCTCCTCAAACGGAATATTCTGTTTGCGCATTTTGCTATAAATGGAGAATATCGATTTAGGCCGGCTTTTTATTTCATACTCGATATTCAATTTGTCCAACTCGTCTTTCAGAGGCTGCACAAATTGTTTAATAAATTTATTCCGGGAAGCCCTGCTCTCATCGATTTTATTAGCGATGTCGTAGTACACCGACTGTTCTGTAAACCGGAGATATAAATCTTCCAATTCCGTTTTAATGGCGTTAAGACCCAGCCTATGTGCCAACGGTGCATATAAATAAATGGTCTCGGAAGAAACCCGAAGTTGTTTGTTTCGCGGCATGCTTTCCAGCGTGCGCATGTTATGGAGCCGGTCAGCGAGCTTTATAAGAATCACCCTCACATCTTCCGAAAGGGTAAAAAGCATTTTCCTGAAATTCTCGGCCTGGGCGGAAGAACCATACTCAAAAGCACCTTTTATTTTGGTAAGGCCGTCAACAATTTTTGTTGTTTTTTTTCCAAAAATCCGCTCTATGTCAACCAGTTGGATGTCGGTGTCTTCGACTACATCGTGTAGCAAAGCGGCAATAATGGAGGTTGTCCCTAACCCAATTTCCTGAACACAGATTTCGGCTACAGACAAAGGATGGAAAATGTATGGCTCCCCGGATTTCCTGCGCATATCTTTATGCGCTTCCATCGCCATAGTAAATGCGCGTTTAATCAGTTTGGCATCCCCTTCTTTAAGTACAGGCTTTGCCTGCCGCAACAATCTGCGGTATCGGGCAATTATTTCTTTCTTCTCTTCAACGGCATCAATTACCACGACCCTTATTCATTTTAAATCGATTTTTATAACTAACCTTTAATCATAACGAATAATCCCTAAATTTGCACTCCCTTTGACAAAAAAGGCCGATTTTTTAATTCAAAGGGCATCTGCGGATGTGGCGTAATTGGCAGCCGCGCCAGACTTAGGATCTGGTGCCGCAAGGCGTGGGGGTTCGAGTCCCTTCATCCGCACATAAACTGAACCCTCTGGTTGGCAATAGTTGACCGGAGGGTTCATTAATTCTTACCAAATCTTTACGAAAAATAGAAATTGTAAACATTAAACTTTCAACAACTTGAACATCACATTAGACAAACAAAGCAGCACTGATGGTTTGATTAAAATTAATCTTACAGCAACGGATTATCAACCCAAAGTGGAAGAAAAGATAAGGGACTATGCGCGCAAAGCAAATATTAAAGGGTTTCGTCAGGGAAAAGTACCGGCTGGCGTTATCAAAAAAATGTATGGCAAGTCTATTCTGGTTGAGGAAGTAAATCATATCGTTTCGCATTCTGTATCGGATTACATCCGCGATCAGAAATTAAAAATTTTGGGCGACCCGATGCCGAACCAGGAAAAAGCCTTTAGTATTGACTGGGATGCACAGAAAGATTTTGAGTTTGAATTTCAAATAGGCCTTGTTGAGGACTTTACCCTGGAACTATCCTCCAAAGCAAAAGTAAAATCGCATACCATTGAGGTAGATCAAAAGGTGATTGATGAAACTCTGGAGGATCTTAAAAAGAGATTTGGAAACACAACCCACCCCGAAACAAGTTCTGTAAGCGACAGTCTGTATGGCGATATTGTAAAAAGCGGAGAGACAGATAAAAAAGGTTCTTTCATTACTATTGAAAAAATAACGAAGAAGGAGCAAAAGAAATTTATAGGTGTGAAAAAGGACGATGTTATTGAATTTGACATCGAGAAAGTATTTACGGACCCACTTTCAATTTCCAAAACGCTCAATATTGCTGAAGAAGAAGCAAAAACTGCGTCAGGAACCTATGTGTTTACTGTAACCAATATCAGCCAGACTGAGCCCGCCCAAATGAATCAGGAATTCTTTGACAAGGTTTTTGGAAAGGATGTGGTAACGAATGAAACCGATTTTATAGAAAAAATCAAAACTACAATTAGCGAAAATTACAATCGTGAGACCGAACATCTTCTCGATCACGAAATTCAGCACTATTTTGTAGACAACACCAAGATAACCATGCCTGAGGCATTTCTTAAAACCTGGCTTAAGAACAGCAGCCAAGGGCAGGTAACTGACGAGATTCTGGAAAAGGAATTTAATTCGTACAAAGATTCCTTAAAGTGGGATTTGATAAAGAACAAGATTGCCGAAGAGAAAGAGATTAAGGTGGAAAGCGATGAAGTGCGTGAAAAAGCCAAGCAATTTATTGCCGAGCAGTTTGGAGGAGCGGCCATTGCAGCCCAGCTAGGCGATAAGTTAAATGATATCGCTAACAATTATCTGTCGGGGCAAGATGGTAAGGGTGAGAATTTTATGAAAATTTACAATCAACTTCGCCAGGAAAAAATAATGAAAGTGATTAAAGAGAATATTACCGTTACCGATAAAAAAGTAACGCTCGATGAATTTAAAAAACTGGCTGAACAGCATCGCCATTGATTTGCAAGAACTAACGACAACGCAAATTTGTTACTAAAAGGCTCCGCATACCGGGGCTTTTTTATTGAAGTTTTTTAAGTATCATTGAACTGGAAACAATAAAAGATAGCCGTCCAACGACTCTTTTATAAACCTTTGAACTAATAAATTAATACTATGTCACAACCCAATGAATTCAGAAAATTTGCCGTACACCACATGGGAATGAGCGGCAACGCATTAGATAGTTACGCTAAATATCTTAGCGAGAATGCATATACCGTTACCGGGATGACACCCAACGTAGTAGAGGAGCGGCAGATGCGGGCCACTGTAATTGACGTGTTCTCTCGTTTAATGGCCGACCGGATTATATTTTTTGGTACAGCTGTAGACGATTATGTAGCCAATGTGATTACCGCTCAGTTGCTTTTCCTGGAGTCGTCTGATCCCAAAAAAGATATCATCATGTATATCAACAGCCCGGGTGGATCGGTTCATGCCGGATTAGGAATTTATGATACGATGCAATATGTAAACCCCGATGTGGCCACCATTTGTACGGGCCTTGCTGCCTCTATGGGTGCAGTATTGCTGGCGGCAGGCGCGGCCAAAAAAAGATCTTCCTTGCCGCATGCCCGAATTATGATTCATCAGCCTTCGGCTGGTATGCAAGGAACAAGCCGCGATATGGAAATTTCGCTTAAGCAGACGCTGGAATTGCGTCAGGATTTGTACACCATCCTGGCAAAGCACAGCGGTCAGACATTTGAAAAAATTGATAAAGACTCTGACCGCGATTTTTGGATGCGGGCTAAAGAAGCCAAAGAGTATGGATTGATTGACGAAGTTCTGGAAAGAAATAAGAATTAATGCCCCGATTTAATAAATGAACCAAATGTGACAATAATTGGGTACCTTTGGCGGTTCCAAAATTTAGTTCAAGGCTTTTTGACAATTGATTAACCTGTAGAAAATGGCTGAAGTTACCTGTTCATTCTGCGGCAGAAATAAAAAGGATGTGGACCTGATGATTTCCGGTATTCACGCCCATATTTGCGACAAGTGCGTAACCCAGGCTACCCAAATTCTTCAGGAAGAAAAGAAGAACAAAGTTGAGCCTGGCTCACTCCCTAATTTCAAATTGATTAAGCCTCGCGAGATCAAGAAATTTCTTGATGAATATGTGATCGGGCAGGATCAGGCCAAACGCATTATGTCGGTAGCGGTGTATAATCACTACAAGCGTTTGATGCAGCGGAAAATTGACACCGACATCCTGATTGAAAAGTCAAACATCATAATGGTGGGTGAAACCGGAACGGGAAAGACCTATTTGGCACGCACTCTGGCAAAAATTCTTCAGGTTCCCTTTTGTATTGCCGATGCTACCGTGCTAACCGAAGCCGGCTATGTTGGCGAAGATGTTGAAAGTATTCTTACCCGCTTGCTACAAGCCGCAGATTATAACACCGAAGCGGCAGAGCGGGGAATTGTTTACATTGATGAAATCGATAAAATCGCCCGAAAGTCAGATAACCCTTCTATTACACGGGATGTTAGTGGCGAAGGTGTGCAACAAGCATTATTAAAACTTTTAGAAGGCACTTCAGTCAACGTTCCCCCTCAGGGAGGCCGCAAACACCCGGATCAAAAAATGATTACGGTAAATACAGAGAACATCTTGTTCATTTGCGGAGGAGCCTTTGAAGGAATTGCTCGTTTGATAGGGAAGCGATTGAATACACAGCCGCTTGGTTTTTCCTCCAGTGCAAGCAGCATAAGCCCAACGGATATTGATCGTGAAAATTTATTGCAGTTTGTCTCTTCACAGGACTTAAAGAGCTTCGGACTTATTCCTGAACTGATAGGACGCCTGCCCGTTGTTTCTTTCCTCAACCCACTCGATCACACCGCACTTCGCAAAATTCTTACAGAACCTAAGAACGCCCTTATCAAACAATACAAGAAGTTGTTTGAAATGGAAAACATTGAACTGGAATTTAAGGATGGCGCGCTGGACTTTATTGTAGAGAAAGCGATTGACTTCAAATTAGGCGCCCGAGGACTTCGCTCAATTTGCGAAGCCATTGTTAACGATGCCATGTTTGAACTTCCTTCGGATAAAACGACCGACCGATTGGTGATTAATCGCGCTTACGCGGAAGAGAAATTCAACAAGTCGCACTACAGCAAGCTGAAAGTAGCTTAGGTGTTCTTTCCGACCGTCAGGTACCCAACCACTAAACGAGCTGCATTTTCCGAGGCGGATCCAGTATCCAGTATCTGGTATACTTCGTTGTAATCCAAAAGCATTTTCGTTCGGACGGGTGTTTCTTCTACCAGTTGCTTCAATTCCCGATTCAAATTATCGGCATTCATTTCATGTTGAATGAATTCTTTAATCACCAACCGATTTGCGATCAGGTTTGAAAGTGAAATGAAAGGCGCTTTTACCAGGCGTTTTAAAATAAAATATTCAAGTGAACTCGCTTTATAAATAACGGCCTGCGGAACTTTAAACAATCCGGTTTCCAAAGTAGCTGTACCCGAAGTAACGATGGCCGCACGTGCATGGGTAAGCAAATCGTAGGTAGACTCATAAACGAATTTCACCGATTCAATTTCCTTTAATGGGAGGTATAATTCGGGAGGCAATGTTTGTACAGCCGCTACCACAAACTGATAATCCGGATTTTTATTCACCACTTCAGCCATTACCGGAATCATTCTTTTCAATTCCAGTTTTCTGCTTCCGGGGAGAAGTGCGACTATTTTTTTGTCGGTTACAAGGTTATTCTTCTGTCGGAAATCAGAATCGGGTTGAAATGACTTGATCGCATCAAGCACGGGGTTTCCCACGTAGTCAATCTCCCAATCGAATTTTTTAAAAAAATCTTTCTCAAAGGGAAGAATGGAAAACAACCGATCCACATGGGCTTTGAGTTTCCAGGCCCGGCTGGTGTTCCAGGCCCATACTTTGGGTGAGATGTAATAAAATACTTTCAGATTATTCTTCTTACAAAATCTGGCCACACGCATATTAAATCCCGCATAGTCGATCAGAATAACCACATCGGGTTTGTAAGAAAGTATATCGCGTTTACAAAAGTTGAATAGCCTGATAATCGACCCAATGTTTGCAATAACTGCGACCAAACCCATAAAGGCCATTTGTCGATAATCTACCTTAAGCTCCATGCCGGCCGCCTCCATTTGCACACCTCCAAAGCCACGCATGTCAGCTTGCGGATCATGTTTGCGCAAAGCCTTGATCAGATTACTGCCATGAAGATCACCGGATCGCTCACCAGCTACAAAATAGTATCGCATGAATAAAGGTTATAAAATCGTAACGATGATCGGTACCTATTCCCCAAAATATTCAACATAATTGCGGGGCGTTTCATAAAGTCTGATGGAGTGCAATACGCCATACTTTGAAATGGCTGAAATTTCGGGAGCGAGGATTTTCCAGATTTCCATTGCCAGATTCTCGCAACTGGCAAGTTTATCCTTCATAAAAGGCACATCGAGATTTAAATTCTTGTGATCCAGCTTGTCCGTAACTTCCACTCGAATAAGGGTACTTAATTTTTTCAGATCGATTACAAAGCCCGTATCCGGATCAGGTGTTCCTTTTACAGTGACAATCAATTCAAAATTATGACCATGCCAATTTTCATTGGCACACGGTCCGAATACTTCTTTATTCCTTTCGAAGCTCCATGCCGGATTATAGAGCTTGTGGGCCGCATTGAAATGCTCTTTTCTGCTAACGTACACCATCTTGTAAAATGAAGACAAATATACAATAGTCTTTAGGTTCGTTCACAGAAGCTGGTTTTATGTAAATTGCTAAAAATTAAAAAGATATGATTGTAGTAACCGGAGCAGCTGGTTTCATAGGCAGTTATCTCATCCAAAGACTCAACCAGGATAATTTTAACGCCATTATCGCAGTTGATAAATTTGACAATGCCGAGAAAAACAAAAATCTGGAAGGCTCTCGCATTAAGGAAAGAGTAGATCGGGATCAATTCCATGTTTGGCTAGACAAAAATTACGAAAATGTTGAGTTTATCTTTCATATTGGGGCCCGCACCGACACCGCAGAGTTTGATCGTGATTTATTGAACAAGTTAAACACACAATATACCAAAGACATCTGGACGCGCTGTTGCCAATATCAAATTCCTCTGGTCTTTGCATCTTCGGCTGCCACCTACGGATTGGGCGAGTTTGGTTACGAGGATGATGAGGCACAGATTCCCAAACTTATTCCGCTTAATCCCTACGGACAATCAAAACAAGATTTTGATTTATGGGCGTTGAATCAAAAAGATAAACCTTTCTTTTGGGCCGGTTTAAAATTCTTTAACGTTTACGGGCCCAACGAATATCATAAAAACAGAATGGCCTCCGTAATCTGGCATGCCTATGAACAGATCACCAAGACAGGGAAAATGAAGTTATTCAAATCGCATAACCCCGACTACAAAGACGGTGAACAGATGCGCGACTTCGTATATGTAAAAGATGTGGCGGAGGTTTGCATGTTCCTGATGCACCACAGAAAAAATTCAGGAATTTATAATCTTGGATCAGGCAAGGCGCGAACTTTTGTAGACTTAACGAAAGCTGTTTTCGCTGCGCTGAATAAACCCGTGGCCATAGAGTTTATTGATACTCCGGCAGACATTCGCGACAAGTATCAGTATTTTACAGAAGCCAATATGAATAAACTGAAATCCATTGGCTATTCAAAGAAATTTACCTCCCTGGAAGAAGGTGCGAAGGATTATGTAGTCAATTACTTATTAAAACAGTAGACTATAAAATCTTAAATTCTATCCTCCGGTTTAACTGACGATTTTCTTCCGTGGTGTTGGGGACCACCGGCTGTTGCGATCCGTAGCCTTTGGTTGTGATTCGCTTATCGGAAATCTGATGGCTCTTTAAATAGTCTGCTACCGCCTGTGCCCGTTTTGCCGAGAGTTGAAGATTATACGACTCCGTTCCCGAGGCATCGGTGTGGCCGCTGATTTCGATCCTGATCATTGGATTTTGATTCATAAAATCCACAACCTCTTTTAATTCCGTTATTGATTCGGGTTTCAGTTGGTATTCATTCAGATCAAAAAATAAATTATTCAAAACCACTTTGGCATTTTGCATTACCGGTTGCAAGGCAATGTCTTTAATAACCGGTTGATTGGTATTTTGAGTGTAATTAAAATGCAGGCTTTGAAATAAAAATCCCGGGCGATTTACGTATAGCGCATACTCCGATCCACCCGGCAGAACCATGAGATACGATCCGGTCACTGAATCGGAGGTGACCTGTGCCACGGTGCTGCTCTTCTTTAAATCGATCAGTTCTATATCTGCATCCAGGGAAGCATGGGTAACCGCATGCACCACCGTTCCTTTTACAATGTTTCCTTTCGACTTTGTTACTAAGTTATCCGGTAAGGTAATCTTAAAAAGGCGGCTTCGGTTTTTACTTTCTTCCTTTGAATAATAGCCTATGGCTCCATCACCAGAAACAATGAAAGAATATTGATCATTAAAGTCATTTAGCGGCTGACCCAAGTTAACCGGTTGGCCCCAGCCGGTTTCGGATTTTTCGCTGCGATAAATATCATACCCGCCAAAACCTGGATACCCGTTTGAGACTATATATAAATTCTGATTGTTAACATGGATATAGGGTGAAATCTCGTCAAACTGGGTATTGATGGTTGGCCCTAGATTTTTTGCCTGTGTCCAACCTCTATCAGACCATTGCGAATACCAAATGTCATAGCCCCCAAACCCACCCTTTCGCTCAGACACAAAATAGAGCTCACGACCATCTGCCGAAAGTGAAGGTTGCGCATCCCAGCCCGGGCTGTTAATAGTAGGCCCCAGGTTTTTTGGAACAGACCATTCATTTCCCTTTTTACGGCTTTCATAAAGATCGCACCCATTGCTGCCGCATACTGTAAAAATCAAATGCCGTCCATC
>JAEUUB010000411.1 GCA_016787745.1 Cyclobacteriaceae bacterium | reverse complement strand
CTGGCAGCCGGTTGCTTAAAGGTGCTTGAGTCGGCCGGCTTAATAAGAGATTTGTCCAATTTAAAGTGTTCCGCGGTTTGCATGGCAATGTCAAAGGGAGTCATCATTTCTTCACCGGAGATGTGATAAATTCCCTGGGCTTTTTTTACTGCAGCCAGGTAGCAACCCATTGCCAGATCTTCGGCCAGGGTAGGGGTGCGCCACTGATCGTTAACAACATTAATGGTCTTTCCCGCTTCTAAACTTTTCTTTACCCACAATACAATATTGCTTCTGCTTAAGTCGGGGGTAACACCGTACACCAGTACAGTGCGCAAGATTGCCCAGGTAAGTTTACTTTTTTTAACAGCTTCTTCCCCGGCCAGTTTACTTTCACCATAATAATTTACCGGTTTGGGGATTGCAGATTCGTCCAAAGGGCCATGCGATCCATCGAAGATAAAATCCGTGGAGACATGGATCAGGTGGCAGGAAGCGGCCTCACAACCTTCTATCAGATTTTCAATACCGGTTACATTGGTTCTCCAGCATTGTTCCCGTTCCGTTTCGCATTGGTCTACCTGTGTCATGGCGGCAGCGCTAATGACTACATCGGGTTTTGTTGTGGCAAGAACTTTCAGAGTCTGATCGCGATCAGCAATATCCAACTCAAAAAACGGAATGCCTTTTGGGAGATCACTACTCTTTTTTCTTGCCGTAGCAAGGGCAGCGATATGAGACTTCGTGCTAAGTAGCTGAATTAATTTATACCCCAGCAGTCCATTGGCACCCGTTACTAGTATTTTCATTGAGTGGCCGGGTATTTATACCCATACTTTGATTCAATTTCTTTGCGAGGCACTTCCTCAACAGTTACCATCATACGAATATCCTGAGTTGGCCGGTTGTTAGCATCTTTTTCTACCTGCGTTATTTTATCGATCACATCCAGTCCGCCAATTACTTTACCGAATACCGTATAGTCTCCGTCCAGGGAAGGATATCCACCCACAGTTGTATAGACTTTTATTTTTTCGTCCGATACTTCTTTATAAATCTTCATGCCGGTTTGTTTTTCCAGGCGCGGTACAAGACTATATATTTTCTGTTGGTAAGCTTGCATATCGCCCGTCATGTAAATTTGATTGAGCGTATCAATCAAAGGTTGGTTGGCGGGATTTTGTAAAATTTGTTGAAAGGCCGCGTTCAATTTTCCCTGATCAATTTTAATTCCGTCTATTCCAACCCCTGAAATAACCGTGCCTTGTACAATATAAAACTGACTCCCACTGGAGGCTTTAGCAGGATTTTGCTGATCGGGCAAACGCGCAGCAGAAAGGGCCCCTTTCTCATGAAAGAATTTTGGATTGAATTCGGCTTCGACCGTATAGCCGGGGCCACCCATACCTAAGGGCTGGCCCGGGGCTGCCTTTTTTGAATCCGGGTCTCCACCTTGAATCATAAACCCTTCAATTACACGATGAAAAAGCAAACTATCAAAATAATGCTCTTTGGCCAGCTTAATAAAGTTAGCCTTGTGCTTGGGTGTTTCGTCATACAGAATGGCTACCATATCGCCCTGGCTCGTTTTAATTGTTACGAGATAATCAGAACTGCCATCCTGAGAACAGCCGGCAATCAACCATGTGATCAATGTGAGGAAGAGAAAACTTTTGTTCATAGCAATTTTATAAATTTTTCGATAATGGGTTGTTTGAGTATTTAGTAGTTAAGGTTTGATGGTTTTAGCAATATGAAGCGATAAATCCAGGAAAATCATTTTGGCGCTTCCGTTTCGTTCTAAGTGATAATGTGCTTGGGTAACCAGCTGATTTATGTTTTCCACTTTTTCAACATCCATAATTTTACTGAAGTCACTGACGAACTTCGCTTCGCCCGTTTTCATTCTACTGATGCTCACGGCTCCGGCCGAATGGAGTAATGTTTCGCGCATCATACTCAAACTGTATTGAAAAAGATTGCGCTGACTGAGCCGATCCAAAGCATGAAAGTCTTCGGAGAAGCTTACAAGTTTTGGATAATCTCTTTTATAGCAAGAACGCATCCAATCGGCAAAACGATCTTGAAAATGATCTTCTTCACGATCGATTAATTTTATAGCCATGTTCAGATCGCCTTCGGCCAACTGTGTTATTTCCAGAAGGCGGGAAGGATCCAATGGATGGTTTTGTTGAATGTACTCGCGTAAATCTTCATCGGCCAGCATGGGCACCTGAATAAGCTGGTTGCGCGAAAGAATAGTAGGAAGCAGTTGTTCGGCCGCGTTGCTTACCAAAATAAAAAACGTGTTGACAGGCGGTTCCTCCAGAATTTTCAAAATCCCGTTCGCTGCAGAAGGGTGCATTAATTCGGGTCGCCAGATGATCATAATCTTATAAGGACTTTCAAAAGGCTTCAGCGAAAGTGTTTTAATAATTTCCCGACTTTCATCCTTCGAAATTAGCGCTTGCTTGTCCTCGCCACCGTAGTAGGTGGTCCAATCATTTAAATCTCCAAAAGGTTGTTCTGTTAAAAACGCCCGCCACGATTTTAAAATCTCGGCTTTAAAGCGATCTGGATCTTTATCGCCTTTAATATTGCCTACCGGAAAAACAAAACTGGTATCGGGATGAACATATTTTAAACTTTTGCTACAAGCGGCACAGGTGCCACACGCATCCCCGGCATTTTTATTTTGACAATGAAGGTAATTCGCGTAAGCAAGCGCCAAGGGCAGGTTAAGGGCCCCGGGTTTACCTAGAAATAGTTGCGCGTGCGCAATATGATTGTGCTTAACAGCATCTATTAGTTTTGTTTTTGTTTCTGAAAGTCCGGGAATGTCAGCGAATCTCACAAGGTTTTGGATAATGTCTTGGTCAAGTTTAATTGAATAATCAATCCGATTATTCCAATGGTCAGGCAAAGGGGTGAATAAAATCGGGTATCTAGTTTTCCGAACTCTGTTTCTGTTATGCTCTTAAAAAAGCCAACGTATTTGAATTCCCCGATAGCTCTTAAAAGAAAGATTAAGGGAATTATCCAGCCACCATATTTAAAAATCCATTCGGCCCGATTAAGGTGTATCAACCCCGATTGAAAAATATAAAACAAGGCAAAAGCGGTTAAACCAAGAGCCACGATAGCACTGTCAGTTTTTTTTGGATTCAGCACTCTTTCTCCATTTGCTTTCGTGGGCAAAGCGTTTGCAAATCCAAAAGTTCCTCCCAGAGCCCAATGAAAATGGATTATCCCTAAACTCAGGAAAACAACACTCAACACGATGGGCAAAATTTTCATTTACGTTTATTATTACTTATTTCTTTTCCCAAACCCGATAGTTTGCAGATTCGTCAAAAACGGTTTTAAAAATTTCTTTATCGATTTCCGTTAACTCGAGATTTCTGCGGGCCATTGCTTTGCCTGCGGTTTCCAATGCTTTGTCGAGTTTATACGTGGTAAACCCAGCGGCCCCACCCCATGCAAAAGAGGGAATGAAATTGCGCGGATAGCCATCGCCAAAAATACTTGCATTTACACCCACAACAGTGCCTGAATTAAACATGGTGTTGATGCCGCATTTGCTGTGATCTCCGAACATAAGCCCGCAAAACATAAGACCTGTGTCTTTGAATCCGCCTTTGGCGTAATTCCATAGTTTAATATTCTCGTAGTTATTTTTCAGGTTCGAGGTATTGGTGTCGGCTCCAATGTTGCACCATTCGCCAATTACCGAATTGCCAAGAAAACCATCGTGCGATTTATTGCTGTACCCAAAAATTACGGAGTTACTTACTTCGCCTCCAATTTTTGAGTGTGGCCCCACGGTTGAGTCTCCACGAACTTTAGCACCCATATTAACGTGTGAGTTTTCGCACAAAGCGAATGGCCCTCGGAGTAAGGCGCCTTCGTGCACTACTGAATTTTTCCCTAAATAAATCGGACCGTTTTCTGCATTTAACAAAGCCGCTTTTATTTGGACCCCTTCTTCAAGAAATACCTGGTTGGCATTATAAATCCGGGTAAATGGATCTTGTATCACTTCAGATGTACGACCTTTAGTTAACAACGCAAAATCTTCGCGAATTTCGGCTCCATTTTTCTGATATATCTTCCAAACCTGATCGATAAGCGTTACTGGCTGAGTTATTTCATGAGTAACTCCTTTAATGATTTCGGGCATTTCGTCTTCAGGTGTTCGTATGGCAAGGATAATCTGGTTATAACTTAGCGCATCTCCTGGCTTTAATTCTTTAATAGATTTAATCAGTAAAGCATTGGGGCATACCGCGCCATTGATCCAGAGATTGTCGGATTGATGGTGCAGCGGGAATTTTTTTGATAAGTAAGTTTCGGTTGAATAAGAAGCCTTTAATCCCAGAACCTTCTCCCACTTTTCGGCTATCGTAAGTATGCCTACGCGAATGCCCGCAACGGGTCGGGTAAAGGTAAAGGGTAACAGGTTTTGACGTATTGTTGGGTTATCGAACAAAATCAAATTCATGTCGCTAAATTAGGTCGATCGGTTCCCAATGACAAGAGGCCAGGCTTGTAACAAAATAAAAAAGGTCTCCCGGAAGAGACCTTTTAAGCAACACGCTAAGAAGAATTTCTTTATTTCTTTCCGTATTTCTTTTGGAACTTCTCAACCCGACCAGCTGTATCCAAAAACATTTTCTTGCCTGTATAGAAAGGGTGCGAAGCTGAACTAACTTCCACCTTGATTACCGGATATTCCTTGCCATCTTCCCAGGTGATGGTTTCTTTGGGAACAGAGGTAGAGCGGCTCAAAAACTTGAAATCGCTTGAAGTATCCCAAAAAACTACTTCTTTATACTCCGGATGAATGCCTTTTTTCATATTCTAAATTGTTAAAGGACTGCAAAAGTATGAAAATGGAGCCGATTTGCAAGGCTTTGATTTCCGAATTTGCGAAGAAATTAGAAAGGTTGTATTTTGGAACCAAAATGGAACCATATGGCTAATGTAACCCTCAAAAATATTCCAGATAAGACTTATGAGCTTTTGAAGGAAAAAGCAAAACGGAACCAAAGAAGCATTAATAGTGAAATAATAATGGCAATAAGAAATCATGTGCATTTCGAGAAGCCTAGTCCTGAAGAAATTTTGGCTAAAGCCAGAGAATTCAGAAGTAAAATTAAAGCTAAGATGAGTGCTGAGGAGATAGAAAATGCCATTAATTGGGGACGCCCATGATTGTAGTTGATACCCATGTAATCAGTTACCTATATTTTCCATCGGATGAAACGGAACGGGTAGAAAAACTTTATAAGAAGGACGCAATTTGGGCAATTCCTTTTTTATGGCGCAGTGAGTTCAGAAACGTTGGGACTTTGTATTTCAGAAAGGGAATTATGACGTATGATGCAGTTAAAGAGGCAGTATTGCAAGCGGAAGAACTATTGTGGGGATACGAGGAGATTGTTGAGTCTGAAGAAGTATTTCCACTCATACAGAAATCCAATTGTTCAGCTTATGATTGTGAGTTTGTAGCCCTTGCTTTAAGACTTAATACGCACCTTATTACGTACGATAAGAATATCCTTGATGAATTTCCAGAGGTGGCCGTAAAACCTGAGCAATACTTAAAAATTGCTAAATGAGTATGCGTTACTTGTTTGTATTAGTTTTTACCTTCCTGGCAGAATTTGCGTATGCTCAAAGTACAAATGCCACCCTCAACGAAGATTACTATCATTGGATAGATCGGTATGAGATAAAATCAGGCCGTATTGTACCCGGATTTTTCTCCTCTATAAAACCCTATAAGCGCGATGTAATTGTTGGTTATGTGGATACTCTTGCGCAGAATGAAACTATTTTTTCTTCGCGTAGTGATAAATATAACCTTGAATTTCTTCGCAATGATAGCTGGGAGTGGAGTCGACCCGAAACAAATACCAGTAAAAAGCCATTTCTTAAAGCGCTGTACCGCAACAAATCGGATTTGGTTTATGTAGATAAGCCCGAGTTTGATCTGCACGTAAGCCCGGTATTGTATTTGAGTGGTGGATTTGACAGTTATCGCAATGACTGGGTTGCCACCAATACACGCGGCATCGAAATCCGGGGCATGGTCGATCGCAAGATTGGTTTCTATACTTTTCTTGGCGAGAATCAATCGATCTTACCCTTGTACGTGCAGGAAGAGGTAGACCGAAACCGCGTTGTGCCTCACGAAGGATTTTGGAAAGATTTTAAAACAAACGGGGTTGATTTTTTCCAGGCCCGGGCGTACATCGATTTTAATATCAGCAAGCATATTTACATGCAGTTTGGTAACGACCGCACTTTTATAGGCAATGGCTATCGGTCGCTTATCTTCTCAGATTACTCACCCCCAACTCTTTTTTTAAGGGCCAAAGTGCGGGTATGGAAACTAAACTATCTCTACCAGATGAACCGGATGGCCGCTGACGCGCGCACTTCAGGCAACGAACGTTATCCCGAAAAATTTATGGCCTTTCATCATCTTACTTTTAATATAGGGAAGAAACTAAATATTGGTGTGTTCGAATCGATTGTATTTAGTCCGCAGGATTCAGTCAATAACAATTCCTTTGATTATGGATATTTAAATCCGGTTATTTTTTTCAGGGCTATTGAGCAACAGTACGGGAGCAGCGACAATGCTTTATTGGGTTTAGATTTTAAATGGAACGCGCTTAAGAAAGTTTCGTTATATGGCCAACTTGTGTTGGATGAGTTTAAGCTTTACGAGATAACCTCGGGCGATGGTTGGTGGGCGAATAAATTTGCCTGGCAAACGGGCTTAAAATATATAGATGTCTTAAACGTCTCTAACCTCGATTTGCAGGTAGAGTTTAACTCCGTAAGGCCATATACGTTTGCGCATTTTTCGCAGTATGGAAGTTATAGCAACTACCGGCAGTCTCTGGCACATCCGTTGGGAGCTAACTTTAATGAATGGGTAGGTATTGTTCGGTATCAACCCATCCCTAAACTTAACCTGATTGCCAAGATGTTTTATGCCAACCCCGGCAGAGATGATACCGATCAGAATTGGGGCGGAGATATTCTGAAAAATTACGAAACCCGGGAGCAGGATTACGGAAATACAATTGGACAGGGAAACAAGAATACGATTCTCTTCTTTGATTTAACGGCTTCCTATATGGTTAGGCATAATGTATTCATTGATGTAAAACAGATCGTCCGCCAAAGCGAAAGTGAATTGCCTGCCTATAACTCCAATTCATCAATTACTTCCCTAGCTTTGCGTTGGAATATTCCGCAACGTCTTTATGATTTCTAAGTCAATCAGATGAAAATATTTTTTAGAATACTTTCTTATGCCAATAAATTAAGTACCCGCCTGGTTTTCTTTTTTTTATATTCTTTTTTAGGGGTTGTTTTCGGGGCGTTTAACATAGTTCTTATAATCCCTATGCTGTCTGTGCTCTTCAGGCAAGATAACGCGCAGATTGTAGTGCCGGCCCTTCCCGAATTTAGTTTTTCAACTGACTATTTGCTGGGCGTTTTTAATCACTATTTCTTAGAAATTATTAAAAATGAAGGACAAATAAGTGCACTCTTATTTATCTGTGCGCTAATTATGATTACGGTATTGCTGGCAAACATTTTTAAATTTCTGGAGCGGGTGATTGCCACGAAGATCAAAGTAGACCTTACAAAGAATCTTCGAATGGATATTTTTAAGAAGGTTACTCAATTACATATTGGCTATTTCAATACCGAACGCAAGGGCGATTTGATTTCCCGGTTTACCAATGATGTAAATGAAGTTGAAAACGCTGTTATGAACAGCCTGAAAGCCGTAATGCGGGAACCTATCACCATTCTGGTTTATTTCTTTGTTTTGTTTACCATTTCGCCACAACTTTTTCTATTCACCTTGCTGGTTTTACCCTTAACGGGAGCGGTTGTTGGCGAAATAATAAAACGATTAAAGCGGCAAGCCACAGAAAGTCAGGAATCTTTGGGTAGAATCCTTAGCATTTTGGATGAAACGTTTAGTGGCATGCGTGTTATTAAAGCTTTTAATGCACGCAATTTTGTGGTTCAAAAAATTGAAAATGAAACTGCCTATTACCGCAAGACCACTAAGTCGATGGCCTATAAAAATGAACTCTCGGCTCCGGTATCTGAAATTTTGGGTGTAATGATTGTGGCGGGTATAATTTATTTTGGAGGCAACATGGTTTTGTCGGAGGACTCTTCGCTGAAACCGGAAGCTTTTTTGGGTTTTCTTGGCGTGTTTGCCATGATTATGCAACCTGCTAAGAGTTTTTCTAATGGCATCACCTCGTTACAACGGGGTACTGCTTCGGCCAAGCGTATTTTTTCCTTGATTGATGAAAAGCCGGTGATTCGGAACAAGCCCGGAGCTGTGGAACTTAAATCATTTGAACAGGGAATTACATTTAAGAATGTGAGTTTTGCTTATGAGACAGAACGGGTGCTAAAGAATATTAACCTTACTATTGAAAAAGGGAAGACACTTGCGTTGGTCGGCCCGTCAGGCGGAGGCAAATCAACATTGGCCGATCTGGTACCACGCTTTTATGATCCTGTTGACGGGGAAGTGCAGATTGATGGAGTTTCGCTGACCGAATATGAATTGGAATCGCTGCGCAGCCAAATTGGGGTTGTTACCCAGGAGTCAATCTTATTTAATGATACCATTTTTAATAACATTGCTTTTGGCATGCCGCACGTCAGTGAGGAAAGTGTGATTCGGGCCGCACAAATAGCCAATGCGCATGACTTTATCATGCAAACGGAAAACGGTTACCAAACCTTAATTGGAGAGCGGGGCTCAAAGCTTTCGGGTGGACAACGCCAACGTTTAAGTATCGCACGGGCCGTTCTTAAAAATCCGCCCATTCTTATTTTGGATGAAGCTACCTCTGCGCTTGACTCTGAATCGGAACGCCTGGTGCAGGAAGCTCTATTCAACCTGATGAAAAACAGAACCTCTATTGTCATAGCACATCGGCTTAGTACCATTCAGCATGCCGATGAAATTATAGTCATTCAGGATGGGGAAGTTTCCGAGCGGGGTACCCACGATGAACTGAATAGAAACAATGGTCTTTACCGCAAGTTGGTAGCGATTCAAACCGCGGAAAGGTAGCCTATGCAAGTATTTGGCCTTAATAGGCATTTTTGATTTAGACTAAAAAGTATAAGTTTGTTTCAATATTCTAATTCATGAATCAACGAAGACGCATTTTCTTTGCCATTTTTGGAGGGTATCATTTAATAATCCTATTCTTTGTTATCTACATTGATTCGAACAAGGAGGATTTCGGCATCCTATCACAATTGTATGGTAAGATCTCCTTGCTTAAGTATGGAGCTGTATTAGGCGTTGTGCTGTTTCTGGCGGATTTCATCTGGACCTGGATTGAAACCAGGAATGCAGAGAAAGCACAGGAAGCCATGCGCCTTGAAAACAACACACTCAAAGCGAAGGTCTATGATTTTCAGCAAGCGGCTAAGCCGGTGGAAAAGGAAAAACCATCTGCGGATACTAAGTCGTCATGAGCTACGCATCCCTGATAGCGGGCGAACTGAATGAGGCGGCCGATGTTCTTCAAAACTTTTTGAAGGATGCCAACAATCTGAAAAATATTGAGGCAGCCGCTAAAGCCATTGCCAATTCTATTAAACAAGGCGGCAAGGTTATTTCCTGTGGCAATGGAGGTTCGCATTGCGATGCCATGCATTTTGCGGAAGAACTTACGGGCCGCTATAGGGATAATCGCAAAGCTATGCCGGCCATTTGTGTCAGCGACCCCAGTCATATTTCATGCGTAAGCAATGACTATGGGTATGAATTTGTCTTTTCACGCTATCTCGAAGCGCTGGGAAACAAAGGCGATGTTCTTGTAGGAATTAGTACAAGTGGAAACTCAGGGAACATTATAAATGCGGCAAGGACGGCTAAAGAAAAAGGCATGATCGTGATCATTCTTTCTGGTAAGGATGGCGGCAAGCTGGCTCCGTTAGCCGACATTGAATTGCGCGTGCCTCACTTCGGCTATGCCGATCGTATTCAGGAAATCCACATCAAAATTATTCATATTCTTATTTTATTGATCGAGAAGGAAGTGGTTGGGTAAGTGCCTACAACTGGAATTCCACTATCATACCAACATCCCTGGAGAGTGAGTACTCATAATTGTTTATATTAGTAGTCTAATGAAGACTGTTATGGGCGACTTGAATATCGAGAAGGAAAAACTGGAGATTATTAAATGGGTAACTAATCTTAAAGATGATGCAGCCATTGAGAGATTAAGAATGTTGCGGGTGAATCCTAAGAAATTAGACTGGTGGAATGAAGTGACAGAGGAAGAGAAGGCTGCAATTGAGAAGGGACTAGCTGATATTAAAGCAGGAAGAGTAAAACCACATAAAGAGGCCAAAAAACTCTATGAAAGGTGGTTATAAATTACCTTGGTCTGACACCGCTCTAGCGGACCTACAAAACATTATTAACTACCTAATAGAAAACTGGACGCAAAAGGAAATTAAAAATTTTGCAAGACGGCTTGATAAACGGCTTGATCTGATAATCAATAACCCCAAACTCTTTCCCAAATCTTCTAAAAGAAAAAGCATTAGACGATCTGTGCTAACGCGGCAGGCAGTAATTTATTACCAAGTGAAGGGAAGAGTAGTAACAATTGTGACTCTTTTCGATTCACGGCAAAACCCAAAGAAATTAAGATTCTAGCAAGATTGGATGAGACATCTCAATATTCGTAATTCGTAAATTGACATTCGTAAATTAATTAGAAGTGGTTGCTAAAACATTTGGTGGCGCAGTGCACGGAGTGGATGCCCGAACGATTACCGTGGAGGTAAACGTAACGCAAGGGAAAGATTTTCACATGAGTGGTTTACCTGATACAGCCGTAAAGGAGAGTCAGCATCGGGTTGAATCTTCTTTTAAAAGTTTGCGTCTGTTTATGCCACGGAATAAAGTGGTGGTTAACCTGGCGCCTGCCGACTTGCGGAAGGAAGGAAGTGCGTACGATTTACCGATTGCACTCTCCGTGTTGAAGGCCTCCGAACAAATTGAAGCCGTTGAATTAGATAAATACATCATCATGGGCGAGCTTTCGCTCGATGGAATTCTTCGCCCCATTAAAGGCGTGTTGCCCATTGCCATTCAGGCACGTAAAGAGGAGTTTAAAGGATTTGTGTTACCGAAATCTAATGCCCGCGAGGCAGCCATTGTCAATAATCTGGATATAATTGGCGTAGAGACTTTGCAGGAAGCCATTAATTTTTTTGAGGGCAAACTGGCCATTGAACCACTGCGTATGGATACACGCGAAGTGTTTCAAAGCAAACTCAATAACTACGATGCCGACTTTAAAGATGTGCAGGGACAGGAAAATATTAAACGCGCTTTAGAAATTGCTGCAGCCGGAGGGCACAATGTAATTATGATTGGTCCACCTGGTGCAGGCAAAACTATGTTGGCAAAGCGGCTGCCTTCCATACTTCCACCGCTTACGCTGAACGAAGCC
>JAEUUB010000350.1 GCA_016787745.1 Cyclobacteriaceae bacterium | reverse complement strand
TACCATAACGGATTTCAACAAACTTCCGACCCCCTTTTTATGCGTGGCTGCAGATATTGTAAAAGGCGAACCTGTAGTGCTGCGCAAAGGAAGTCTCGCCACAGCCGTGCGTGCAAGTATGTCAATCCCCACGGTGTTTACACCGGTACGAGTTGATGACCGCTTGCTGGTTGATGGTGGCGTTTATGTAAATCTACCCGTAGAATACTGCCGGCAAATGGGTGCGGATTTTATTATAGCCGTAGATGTGGGCGGTGGCTTAATGCGCGAAGAGGAATTAACCTCAGCGGCTCAATTGTTGATTCAAACCACATTTCTTGCCAGTAATATCAGTTATGAAAGAGAAAGAGCGAACTGCGATATTTTCGTAGATGTATTTTCTCATTTAAAATTCAGTACCATGGATTTTGAAGAGGGGCTCTCAATGATGCAGAGTGGCGACACAGCAGTCAAAGCTGTAATGCCCCAATTGGTGGAATTGGCCGATCAGCTAAAGAATTACCCCATGCGCAAACGGCTAACCATACACCAAAGACCCTTGCGGTATTCACTCGAAAAAATTGCCACCGAAGGAATCAGCAAGCTAAATCAGGATTTGGCCTTGGAGAAATTTGGTTGGCATGTAGGAGATCGGGTAACAAACAATCAGATTTCGAATAGCGTACACAGGCTGCTGGGCACCCGGTTGTTTGATAAAATAAGTTACACCATAGATGGAGATACGGCATCAACCGTGCTAACCTTGCGGGCAACTGAAAAGCCGGCCAACGCGGGTAAGTTTGCCATTCACTTCGATACGGACCGGGGAGCAGGCGTGATTCTTAATTTCACCAAACGCAATTTGTTTTTACGCTCATCCAGATTGGTAGGAAGTCTTGACCTGGCAGAAAATCCAAAAGCCCGGCTAAACTACTTTTATTATATGGGCAACCGTTCGCGCTGGTGGCATCACACGGAAGTGTATGCTGAGCGGTTATTGATGAATACCTATATAGACGGTACCCCTATACCCAACATTCTTAACCGTTATTTGGGCGTATCCACCCAGCTTAACCAAACAATCAATAAAGTAAGTTTCTGGGGGTTCGGTTTACTTTGGCAAAACACACAACTTAAACCTAAAGTTGATCCTCGCACGGAGTCGAGCCCCGACCCGATCGAGATCTTGGAATATAACCTTCAAACACTGGGGGCTAAGTTCCAATATCAGATTAACACGACTGACCGGGTGTTCTTTCCTACGCGGGGTAAATCAATAAACATTGAAGCAAAGACAAACTTCAGCAATCCCTTTGATGCGCATTTTTACTTTTATTCTCCGGATACCACCTTTGAGTCC
>JAEUUB010000338.1 GCA_016787745.1 Cyclobacteriaceae bacterium | reverse complement strand
CCCGTTTTTATGGGATTATAAAACTTTTGCTTAAGCGCGATTGCATACCCCCGATCAAAGACTTTCCCTTCAGGCACATCAGAATCGGCAATGTAAAATGGATTCCGTATCGCTTCAAATTCAAACTCATGGCCTAATCTTTCCTGATTATAGAACTCGATGCCAAAAGGCATAAAGCCAACAAATGAAAAGGCTGGATTGCCTGCAATAATAACTCCTTTATACTCAGGATAGCGAGGGCTAAAATACGTGAACCCTTTACGGGATTTTGTTGTCTTTGCCTGGGTTTGAGACTTTGCCAGAACATTAATCTCATTGGCCAGGGCAGTGCTCTCATAAAATGGTTTATAATAACCCGAAAGTTTTCCATCTTCTTCAAACAACTCCCAGGTTCCAACCCGCAAATCCTCTTCGATTGTGCCTTTAGTTTGTAATGACCCTGAGGGATAGTAGCCTTTGTAGATACCCTTCCCATTTATAAAATCACATTCACCCTCCAGTTTACCATCTTCAAAATAGTAATTCCAAAGACCCTGATTTTTACCCTCTTTAATGAGGCCCTTCATTTTCAGATTTCCACTGGGATAATACTCCCGATACTCACCACTTCCAGACTGATAGGTGATTTCACTCTTAAGTTTGCCACCCGGATTTTTCGTACTCCAATAGCCCTCCTTTTTACCGCCCACATAGGCCCCTTCAGAGCTTATCGTTCCATCTTCAAAATAATACTTCCATACCCCAGCCGGCTCATCATTTTCATAACTTCCTTCTGCTGAAACCTGACCTGAAGGATAATAACTCTTCCACACACCATTTCGTTTTCCTCCAATAAAATCACCTTCACTTTCCAGCGTACTCTCCTCTGAATAATAGCGCCAGTGTCCCACGCTTCTTGCTCCTGACTTTGGACCCTCGGCCAAAACTTTACCTGAATGATAGTACTCGGTGTACCGTCCGTGATCATCGGCATACTCTATCACTCCGCGAATTACACCGTCCTCAAAAAAAGTCTTCCAAACCCCATTTCGCTTATTATCAACATAGTCACCCATTTCTTTCAAATCCCCGCTTTCGTAATAGAGCTTCCAAAGGCCCTCACGAAGTTTATTATTAATCGTGCCCTCCATGCTCTTTTGACCATTTTCATAAAAATACTCCCACACCCCATAATTGGAATTCTGCCGCAGGATACCCCGCATTTTAATATTTCCGGTCTCGTAATAAAACTCCCAAACACCAGACGTCTCGTTATTGACAAACTGACCTTTTGATTCTATGTGGCCGTTAAGAAAGTAAGAAATGTAACGACCATGCAAAATATTTTGAATGGTGTCTTTAACCTGATAAACCTCCTTTACATTTTTTTTATCAGCATC
>JAEUUB010000331.1 GCA_016787745.1 Cyclobacteriaceae bacterium | reverse complement strand
GATCCAATCAATGTGCCACCCGCTCCGGACAGAGTGGTTGCAACTAATCTTCCTATCACAGACTCTTATACTAACTCTACGGGAGTAGATGTTACAGTAACCTATACCATCACTCCGTTTAGCTCGGCTAATAATTGCGAGGGTACGCCCTTTACGTATGCCGTAACGATTAGTTCCAAACCGGTGGGTGCGGATGTCACAAAGCTTGATGTATGTTCTGATGTGGCCTTTGCATTTAATCCTCAGGCAGATATTACGAATGGGGTTATCGCAACATTTACCTGGACGGCCACGTACCAACCTGGACTTACTGTGGGAGGCCTGCCTCCACCTGCATCAGGCACGGGTTCAATCAATGGAACTCTTACAAACACAGGAAACGCGGTACTGAATGCAACATATACAGTTATCCCTACAGCCGGAACATGTGTAGGAGATCCCTTTGTTATTACTGTTCCTATTCAGCCAGAACCGGTGGTTGCCACCAACTTAAATGCTATTGTCTGCAGTGGTGTTCCATACAACACTTTGCTAAACACAAATAGCGTTTCCATCGGTGCATCCAATTATGATATCGCTGCGGTTGTGGATCCGGCCTTGACTGGGGTCGCAACCACCGGCTTGGGATTACCGGACAATGCTTTAGTAGCGGATGCCTTCCAAAACGTAACATCGATTCCCTTAAAAGTAATTTATACAGTTACGCCTCATGGAACCAACGGTTGTGTGGGCGATCCTAAAGTGGTGGAGCTAACTGTTAATCCAGAACCGGTTGTAAATCCGACCTTAGACAACACTGTGTGTAGCCGTGAAGTCTCTGGAATTATTTTAAGTACAAATGGAACCTCGGTAGCCGCCAACTCCTATCGATTAGTTGGTGTGGTTGTGCCGGGAACGATCACAGCCGATCCGTTGAACACAACTCCGGGAACGACTGGAAATATTAACCTGATAAGAAACGATAAGTTCACGAATACAACAGCAGGCCCCGTGGTAGTGATTTATGAAATTGTAGGTATAAGCCCCGCTGCATGCGAAGGACAATCTGAATTCATAAACCTGACCATCAACCCGGAACCAATCATGACCCCCGGTGCCGCTAACCTCTGTAGCGATGTGCTTTCAGGAATTATTGTTGGCCCGGCCGGGGGATCAACGTTAACCACACAATTCGAATTAAAGAATATTGTGAAAGCGCCTGCCCTTGTAGCCGGAGGAAGCAATGCGGGTCTGGGCACATACCCGGCTAACTTAGCAGGTGGCCAGTCCGACTTCTTATCGAACGATACGTTTACGAATACAACGAACGGTCCGTTATTGGTTACCTATACCATTGTGCCTATTGCCGGAGGGTGTCGCGGTCAGGATCAGACGGTAGTCTTTACGGTTAATGCGGCTCCTGCAGTAGACGATAATTTAAATAAAACGGTTTGTTCGGATGGGACTGCCGGTATTGTCTTTGCCACAGAAACATCGCCACCGAGTGTCGCTGCAGCATCGTATAATGTTGTTACCATTGTGGTGCAGGGCGGTCTTGTTCGCACGGCTGGCAATCCAGCCTTCCCTAGAAATGGAGTTACAGCGAATGATATTCAGGCCGATCAGTTCAGAAACCCAACAAACGATCCGTTGACCGTAACCTACGGTGTGCAGGCAGTTTCGGGGGCACCCTGTCTTGGACCTATCCGGAATATTGTACTTACTGTCGAGCCTGAAATAATTGCAGCACCCGTAAATAATGCACCGGTTATTTGTAGTACTGCGCTTACAAACATCGACCTGATATCACCGACCAATCCAACCTCAGGGGTTGTAACCTTTAACTACACCGCGGTTTCTTCGGTAGGTGGATTGATCAGTGGTTTTGTGCCAGCATTGAATAATCTTCCTGAAAATTATAAGATTGCCGATGCCCTGGTGAATAATTCGGATAATCCGGCAACAGTCACCTATTCAGTAACTGCCGTGGCGAACGGGGCTCAAAATGGAGCGGGCTGTTCAAGCCTACCTCCGGCTGTGGATGTTGTAGTAACCGTAGAACCTAAACCGAAATTGATCGCAACGCCATCGGTTCAAACGATATGTGAAGGAATAGCCACAGCAGTAGCACTCAACAGTAATACGACTCCATCGGCCGGTAATGTTCAATTTGAATTATTAAGTGCGAATGCTACCGGGGGGGTTACAGGCATGTCGGCAGTAGGAACGTTATTTAATCCCGGATCAACGCTGGCCGATGTTCTTAATAACCCCACCATCACTTCGCAAACGGTAACGTATACCTTCCAACCAAGAATAATTGGGGGGTTAGGGTGTGCCGGTGATAACGTAGTGGTAACAATAACAGTTAATCCATTGCCAACAATTGTTGCCAGCGCACAACCGGATATTTGTAGTGGGGACTTCGTCAACATTACCCTTACACCCGATGTCGCCAATACGGTTGCCACCTGGACGGTGTCCGCACCTGTAACTATTGTGGGAGAAAGTAACGGTGCAGGGAATCTGATTTTCCAGACCTTGTTTAACAATGGCACCATACCTGAGACCGTAACCTACACGGTAACTCCAAGGGTAAATGGCTGCAACGGCACACCTATTCTTATTAATGTTGTCGTGAATCCAAAACCGGTTATCGTGGGGTTACCCAATATGACAACGGTTTGTCATGGGGGTACATTAAATATACCTCTGAACAGCACGGTGGCGGGCACAACCTTTGATTGGGTGGTAGATGATCCAAGTGGCTTGGGTGTTCCTCCGGTAGGTTCAGGGAACGTGATTAATCAGCCGCTAACAAATACAACAGGCTCTCAGGCTAGTCTTACGTATACAATTACGCCTACAGGTCCCGGGGCATGTCCTGGAGATCAAAAGATCATGATTGTAACGGTCTCCCCGGAAATGGATGCCTTCTTTGTAAATCCAAGTTCCAGTATTTGCAAAGGCAGTTCAGAGTTCCTGATTATTCAGTTGAATGGTCAGGCTCCGTTCCAGTTGGTTTACAATGACGGAACGTCCAACATCACGGTGAATAATGCCGGTAATTTTAAAGTAATTCAGGTTACTCCAGCTGTAACCACTACATACACCCTTGTATCAGCCACTGATGCTTTCAGTTGTCCGTTCACTCCGGTAGGGCAATCCGTAACGGTAACTGTAGGAGAAACGGATGCCAACTTTAGTATCGTGGGGCCTGCCTCTTCGTGTGGTCCATACAATGCGACCTTCCAGTTTAATCAGGTTGCGGGTACACAATATACATGGCAATGGTTTGATGGTTCACCGGATGATGTATTCTTAGCGGCCACCACTATCCCTAATAATACAATATCGCATACGTTTACAAACCCGAATCCGAATGCGGCTATCACCTACAAGGTTACTTTAAGAACGGAGTTGCCGGCACCGTTCCCCGGTTGCTTTAAAACTCAAACAAATAACGTGACTGTATTCCCAAGCATCATCACCAATGCTTTCCCAGATCGTTCGGATATCTGTAGCGGTGAAAATGTACAATTCTTTAATCAGAGTTTTGGAGCTACTTCACACCGATGGTTCTATCGGGTACAGGGTACGGCCACAGAAATTGATGTAAGAACAACGCCAACGGTTAACTACAATCTGGTGAACACATCAACCACGAATCCGATTATTTATGAAGTGGTGTATCAGGCCAACAATGGCAATTGTCCAGCAGCCGATGTGGTGATGCCGATAACGGTATACAGGGCTATTACAGCCGGATTTAATGAAGGAACTATACCGCCATTTATTGGAGGCAACTCAACGGTTACCTTCACCAATACCTCGGTACCGGTAGATGTCACCCAATTTAGATATGAATGGAATTTTGGATTGAACGCGACTCCGGCAACGGGTAATGGCGCGGGGCCGTTCTCGGTAAACTACAGCACACCGGGTCCTCGGGATATCAGCCTTAGAGTGGTGAACATCGCTGCGGAAACTGCCTTGTTGGGTTGCGAAAGCTCGTTTACAAAAACAATAAATATTCCGTTACTTCCTTTGGTGGCCGCCTTTAAAGCGGATCCGTTAAGAGGTTGTTTCCCATCCAACATAACGGTAACGGAGAATACATCCACCGGAGATGTTATGGATTGGCGCGTAGTGGATAGCAACGGTCG
Organism: Cyclobacteriaceae bacterium; assembly: GCA_016787745.1. Taxonomy (GTDB): domain Bacteria; phylum Bacteroidota; class Bacteroidia; order Cytophagales; family Cyclobacteriaceae; genus ELB16-189. The sequence continues at coordinate 694 of JAEUUB010000331.1, read as the reverse complement.
GATAGCAGCTACATCCAATGCGGCCTTGCCTGTGTTTAAAATTACAAACCCAGGTAACTATTCAATATTCCTAACCACTTCTAATTCGCTTACAGGCCAGGTGGCCAACACGCAGCAGGATAATTTTGAGGTATTTGATATTCCGCTTGCCTCATTTGATCTGAGACCTACCACCGTCTTTGTTCCTGATACTGAGTTGACGACCTTCAATTTCAGCACGGGTGCAACCGACTACGATTGGGATTTTGGAGACGGAGGAAAATCGGTGGAGGTTGAACCTGTGTATGTTTATAAAGTTGAAGGCGCTTATGATGTGCGGTTAATTGCCCGCAACGATCATGGACAAGGTTTGGTGTGTACCGATACACTGATTAGAAAAGTAACGGCCAAACAAGGCGGGGTAACCAAGGTACCGAATGCCTTTACACCCAATCCGAATGGACCGAGTGGAGGCGATCCCACTGGAGGTAGCGGAACATTTAATGATGTGTTCTTACCGATTGTAAAAGGAGCGGATGAGTTTAACATGCAGATCTTTGATCGTTGGGGTAACCTGATCTTTGAAAGCAATAGCTCAAGTGTAGGGTGGGATGGATACGATGCCAATGGCCGATTGATGCCGGCCGGGGTGTATGTTTATAAACTTACCATTCGGTTGTCGGATGGCCAGCGGTCAACACAAATTGGAGATGTT
>JAEUUB010000326.1 GCA_016787745.1 Cyclobacteriaceae bacterium | reverse complement strand
TCTTATTGATGTTTGGTTTGACTCGGGAGCCATGCCGTATGCGCAATGGCATTATCCCTTTGAGAATAAAGAAATCTTCGAAAGAAATTATCCGGCTGATTTTATCGCGGAGGGGGTAGATCAAACCCGGGGTTGGTTTTTTACGCTTCACGCGATAGCGGTTATGCTTAGTGAAAGCAGTGACGAAATCAAAACTGTAAATAAGAAGGTAGGGAACGCAGGCGTATCCTTTAAAAATGTTATTTCCAACGGGCTTGTGCTCGACAAGAATGGAAATAAGATGAGCAAAAGTAAGGGCAATGTGGTAAATCCCTTTGATACGCTGGCCAAATATGGACCCGATGCGGTGCGGTGGTACATGATGGAAAACGCGCCCCCGTGGGATAATCTGAAGTTTGATCTGGAAGGTATTACAGAAACGCAACGCAGATTTTTTGGAACACTTATCAATACGTATTCATTTTTTGTTCTCTATGCCAACATCGATGGCTTTGTAAAAGATGAAATGAATAATGTGCCGTTTGAAAAACTGGCTCCCCTCGACAAATGGATTATTACCAAGGAACAATCGTTGATTGAGGAGGTAACCAAAGCCTATACCGATTACGAACCCACAAAAGCCGCGCGCGCTATTCAGGAATTTGTAAACGATCATCTCTCGAATTGGTACGTACGGTTAAACCGGAAACGTTTTTGGCAGCCCACTGCCATTAAAACTACGGGAGTTGTTGAACTATCCACCGATAAGAAAGCGGCTTACGAAACCTTGTATGAGTGCCTTATGGTAACGGCCCAATTAATGGCGCCCATCGCGCCATTTTTCAGTGAGTGGTTGTACCGAAATCTAACCGATAATATCCGGAGCCGCGCAAAAGAATTCAACACACCTTTGCAGTTTGAGTCCATTCACCATACGCTGTTAGTAAAACCAGAACTGAAAAGAAAAGAGGAAGAGTTGGAAATTGCCATGGACTATGCGCAACGAATTTGTTCATTGGTTCACTCCATTCGTAAAAACAGTAAGATAAAAGTGCGCACGCCCCTTCAAAAAGTGTTGCTGCCCGTATTGGATGAAAAATTTGCGCAACGGGTTAAAAGCGTGGAGGCCATCATTAAGGCCGAGGTCAATGTAAAAGAGATTCAGTATATCGATGATACCTCAGGTCTACTGGTAAAGAAAGTAAAACCCAATTTTGCGAAGTTGGGCAAGCAGTATGGCGCAAAGATGAAGGAAGTTTCAGATGTGATCAATTCATTCACTCAATCTGATATTCAAATCATTGAAAAGAAGGGAACGTTAAATAAAGGAGGATTTGATTTGGTGCTGGACGATGTATTGATTTCATCGGAAGATATCCCCGGCTGGTCCGTGGCTTCGGAAAATGGAGTAACCGTGGCACTGGATATTACCCTTACCGAAGAATTGAAACGCGAAGGCATTGCCCGAGATTTTGTTAACCGGATTCAAAATCTCCGCAAGGACATGGGTTTAGCCGTATTGGATAAAATTTCAATTGAAGTAGAAAAGAATGGCGAGGGGGTTTCTTCGGCATTGATGGAACATAAAGAATATATTCGTACCGAAACGCAGGCGCTTTCGTTAGAGGTTACAGAGAAACTTGCCGGGGCCAGTGAAGTGGATATGGATGAGTTTATTCTAAAAGTGAAGGTATCGGTGAATTGATGACTGCAATGTTAGATAGAACAGACTAAAATGAATTATAAAAAATATTTTTTAATCGCCCTTGCCATTATCCTGCTTGATCAGGCAAGCAAACTGCTGGTGCATAATTACATGTACATCCACCAAGAGGTAAATGTTTTGGGCGATTGGTTCCGCTTGCATTACCTGCTGAATCCGGGAATGGCCTTTGGCATTCGGTGGGAGAGTGAGTTTGGGAAACTGGCGCTTACCATTTTCAGAATTGTTGCCATGTTTGGCATTTCTTATTATTTGGTTAAGATGGTGCAGAAGCCGGCACACAATGGATTTTTAATTTGCCTTGCCCTTATTTTGGGCGGGGCGGTTGGGAATGTAATTGATAGCACATTTTATGGTGTGTTTTTGAATAACGCGCCCATTGAAGCGCCCACCAAATGGTTTCACGGCCAGGTGATCGACATGCTATACTTCCCCCTTTTTAATTTTTACTGGCCCGAATGGGTACCGCTCAAAGGCGGATCGTATTTTGAGTTTTTCAGTCCCGTATTTAACATTGCCGATTCCTCTATTTTTATTGGGGTGGTGGTTATTCTGTTTTCGCAGAAGCGCTTTTTTAAAGAAGAGTTCCCAGGTGTAGAAAACAGTGCGACAAAAGAAATTTCCATGACGCAAGCAGAGCAACCATTGCCAGATTCGGAAGAAACACCGCAGGATATAAATACTCCTCGCGCTTCTGGCGAGTAATCTTCTGGTATTTATGCCACAAGGTTGCGATTCTCGATTGAACCTGCGATCTTTTGTGATTCATGAAGAAAGCATCCGCTAAACGAATTCCGAAAGAAATTCTCGATCTTATTCGCGAGCAGCTTGCACGCACCGGGCATCACGAATCGGTAGGCACCGGCCGGTGGAGTTTTATCCATGGCTTGCAAAAGGCCGTTAAAGATTTTGTTAAGAATACGGCTGAGTTAGACCCTCAACTTTCCATTAGCTATCCACAAGGCCCTTCGGAGGATTTGTTGCGCAGAGCATTCAATCTGAAAAGTCCACCCGGAGCTACGCAGTCCCTTCGTAATTTGCTGAGTCTTTTTGCCACACAAAATAAATTGGATTGGAATGGTTTGATTCTGGATCGGTTTACGGCCAAGTATAAAAATTTGCTGGATGCTACCGGGGAGGAAGTTGAACAGGAGTCAACCCCTCCGATCGATCCAAATCACATGGATTCTTTTGCAACAAAAATTGCCAATGTGCTGATTGAAAAGCTAAGCAAGAAAGAAATCGATTTAATTAAAGAACAAATTGATGATGATACGGCTTTCCGGGAAGCTACCGAAGAAACTATTGCCGGGTTGTATGTGCCTTCTCTAAACGATCCATCAAAACCAGAATTTCCACCCCGTCCTTTTTACGAGCCGCGCTTTCCGGCATCCAATACCTTTCGCATAGAAGTGCCCGGGTTTACCAATGTGTGGTTAAAGGATGAAAGTACGAATCCAACCGGAACTCATAAAGCCCGCATGGCCTGGGAAGTTCTGATAAAGGCAAAACGATATAATATAAAAGAGGTGTCCATCATTTCCTCGGGAAGTGCGGCAGCGGCAATTCAACACTTTTTCAATTTGTATAAGGTGAATACAAAGCTGAAAGTGTTAATGGATAATCGCATCAGCAAAGAAATCAAACAATCGCTTCGTGCTATGGGGTGCGAAGTGTTTGAGACCGATCTCAGTAAAGAATCTCTCACGGGAAAGGAGATTAAAGAGCTAACCAACAACAAAGAAGGTATCGACATAACCTACCGCGAGATACTCGATCGCTTCAATGATAATTATTACGATTGGCTATCCTATGAAGTATTGAATGAAAACCCCGCTTATTGTTTTGTGCCCTTTGGAACAGGCGATTTGTTTATCAACATCTTAATAATTGTTGAACGCGAATTCAATAATAGGATATACAAACATGACCCCCGCTTTCAGGGCGATATTCAAAAAATCGCCCAATGTAATTTTATGGGGGCTACCACCCGCGATTCAAATTCGCGTATGGATAAGCTGTTTTCTTATTACTTGCCCTCTCTGGATGACTACCAGTTTTATATCAATTCGCTGATTCAGAATGATCGTATTGGCAATCTTTCGGGAATTCTGGACATCGATGAAAATTTTATTGAAGAAGCCCTTGAGATTAGTCGTAAACACGCAGTTCGGTGCGAACCCTCAGGCATAGCCGGTCTGGCGTTGCTCCTTCAAATGAGAGAGGAGTTGCCGCATGATGAAAAGATGCTGATTATTAACACCGGATCAACCATTTATCCCGGCAAGGGTAATTAAGCCAAAGGTTGTTTTGGCAGAAGTTCCGGTTCTACTTACGGAAAAATGCAAATTCGATTCCGTGATATTGTTCAAATTATTGGAGTTTTGATTGCTGCGATCATCGTTATCCTGTTATATCCTTCATAGGCCGCGTTGATTCCCGCAGCCTTTTTCTATTTTTGCCATACACAATAATATAATGGCAGAAACCCTTATCCTTTCTACAGCAACCGATAAAGCATCCAGATATCAGGTGCTTGTTCCCCAAATTGAAGCGTTGACAACCGGGGAGCCGGATTTAATTGCCAACCTGGCAAACATTGCTGCGGCCTTAAAACAAACTATGAATTTTTTCTGGGTTGGATTTTATCTGGTAAAAAAGGATGCATTAGTTTTGGGCCCGTTTCAGGGGCCTATTGCCTGCACACGAATTGTAAAAGGAAGAGGAGTGTGTGGGGCCAGTTGGAAAGAAAAGAAAGTTATCATCGTTCCCAATGTAGACGAGTTTCCAGGACACATTGCCTGTAGTTCAGATTCCAAATCGGAAATAGTATTACCCGCCTTTAAAAATGATGAAGTAACCCTGGTGCTGGATGTTGACAGCGACAAACTCAACGACTTCGATGAGACAGATGCCTTGTATTTAAAACAAGTGATGACTCTTATCGAACGGCTTTCATAAAGTTTTTTTTGTGAATCCAACGCCTGAATTTTACCAGCAACGTGCTAAACAGTTTAAGAATCAACGGGAGCAGGTAGAGAGTACCATAAGGAAGTACGCCTGGGGCAGGGTGGCACTTGTCATAATTACGGGTGTATGCTCCTACATGGGCTTTTCAAATACGGTTTTATTATGGCCGGTGCCTTTACTCCTTGCCATTTTTATTTTTTTTATTCAAAGACAAGCTAAACAAGAGGAGAAGAAAAATTTATTGGCCTTTCTTGAGAAATTGAATACGGAAGAAGCGAACGGATTGCTTTTTCAAGCCACTGAATTTTACAACGGAGAGTTGTATGCCGATCTGCATCATTCGTATGCGCATGATCTGGATTTGTTTGGAAAAAATTCTTTGTTCCAATACTTAAATCGGTGCGGAACAAGGCTGGGTGAATCCCGACTCGCGCGCGACTTTAAAAAAATAAATTACACAGCGAATGAATTGAAGGAACGGCAGGCAGCGGTTCGCGAATTGGCAAATCATTTAGAATTCAGGCAACAGGTTTGGGCACAAGGTAAGCAACTGAGAAACCTCACCTTTGATCAGGCAGAACTTTTCGAATGGCTTGCTGAGAAACCTTTCCTTTTGGGTAAGCCCTTTTTCACAGTTTTACGATGGGGACTGCCGGCATTTGCCATCGCGATTTTGCTTTTGACTAATTATGATTTTGGTTTTTTCCCTTCTCTGATTGGAATAATGACTATACAGATTGCCATTGCCGGATTGCAGGCAAAGAAAATCGGAGACCTTCAGCGCAAGTTGAGCAAGGGCAAGGAATCGCTCAGCAATTACGCTCGCATCCTGAAACAACTGACGCTTCAAAATTTTGAAACCAGTTTGTTGAAGCACCATCACCAAGTGGCAGTATATGCATTTGAAAAAGTACAGGAGTTTTCCAAACTGGTGAATGCCTTAGAGTCGCGGATGAATCCCATCGCCATGTTGTTTGGTAATGGATTGTTCCTTTATGATTTTCATGCGGTATGCCGCGTTGAAAAATGGCGCGCGCAACATGGATCAGAACTCCCACAATGGCTTGAGTCGCTCGCAACCTGGGATGCCCTTTTAGCCCCTGCCACAATGTGTTATAATTATTCCAACTATGCGTTTGCGGAATACAATGAAACCAATTTCATTTCCGGAAAGAACATAGGGCATCCTCTTATTTCAACTCAGGAACGAGTTACTAACGATTTTAATTTGGGCAATCCCGCTACGGTAATGCTGATAACAGGTGCGAACATGGCAGGGAAGAGTACCTTTCTTCGCACGCTGGGAGTCAATTACATACTGGGTGCCCTGGGTTCTCCGGTATGTGCTACAGAATGGAGCATGCCCTTGGTTGAGTTGCGTTCGGGCATGCGCACAGCGGATTCTTTGCAGGATCATCAATCCTATTTTTATGCGGAGTTATACCGGCTTCAAAGCATTATGCAAACCCTGCGGGCGGGTGTACCCTTGTTTATTTTGCTGGATGAGATTTTGAAAGGCACAAACTCTACGGATAAGCAAACCGGATCGCGGGAATTAATCAGGCAATTAAAGGACTTAAAAACTCTGGTTGTATTGGCTACGCACGATATCGCTTTGGGCGATTTGGAATCCGATTACCCCAATCAAATAACCAACCGATGTTTTGAAGGAAATATTGAGAACACACAATTAACATTCGATTATACCCTACATAAAGGTGTAGCCCAAAAGGCAAACGCTACATTTTTGATGCAAAAAATGGGCATCCTCCCTGCGGGGAATTGATTTCAGGAAATTAATTCTATAGCTTAGGTAGCTAAAAATTAATTCTATGCGCACGCTTGGGTTTCTTCTTTACTTTATTCCTGTAAGCCTTGTAGCACAGATTGGAGCAAAAACCCAACAGGGAAAAATTACGGGCATCTGGCAAAATAATCAATTTGGGTATCAAATGACGCTGATGCTTAATGAAGGGGGCACCGGTGAGTTTGATGGCGAAGCCATAACATATTCGGTAACAGCAAGCAGTCTTTCCATTACGCAGGCAGGAACCGCCACCACGTATAGTTATGCACTTGCAGGCAATTCGCTCACATTGTCGGGCGGAGACCTGGATCAAAAAGTAACGTTTACAAAGTCAGGAAGCAGTGCGGTACCGGAGTCCGTAGTTCAAACCAGCGAATCAAAATCAGGAAGCAGTTTAATTGGCGTGTGGTCGGGCAATGGTGAAACTATTGAGTTTAAATCAAACGGGCAATGTGTTTATCTCGGTAATTCATTTGCCTATGAAGAATCTCAGGGTCATATAACGCTTACTACAGCGCAGGGGAAGGCAATGTTTGCCTATGCCATTGTGGGTAATCAATTAAACTTAACAGCTAACGGACAAAAGGTAAGTTATACCCGCGGTGTCGGAAACGTTTCTCCCTCAGGGACTAACACGGCAGGAGGAAATGTGGCCCAGGAACTGGTAGGCAAGTGGTGTTGGACCAGTACAACCACTACAAATTCTGGGGGCACATCTTCCAGCCAGTGTATCGTGTTAAATGCCAATGGCACGTATGAGTATTCCTCCGAGCGTTCGATGGACACAAATACAAATTCCTTTTATGCAGGCACGAATGCGCAGGGTTCAGACCGCGGAACCTGGTATGTACAAGGCGATAGAATTTATTACAATTCTCAAAGCCGGGGTCAGGGATCGTATCAGTTGCAGAAAGTAAATCATCCGAAAACCCGCGATCCCATGATCGTGCTGGATGGAGAACCGTATGTTACGTTTTATCAAAAACCATCGTGGTAATTTGCAATAGTATGTTTGCGTTAAAGTGCTAACTTTAAACTAACAAATATCCAAACGATGAAAACTCCTATTAGTCGCAGAGATTGGTTTAAATCAACCCTCGCTCTTACTGCGGGAATGACCCTTACCCCCGCTCTGGTAAACACCTTGATGGCAGCACCGGTAAGTGATGCCGAGCGCGTGTATTTTGGTTTATCAAAATTGAATGGTGCTAAGGTGCGATTGAACTCCAATGAAAATCCGTACGGTCCATCCGAGAAAGCAAGAAAAGCTGTTGTACAGAGTTTAACTGTGGGTAACCGCTACGCTTTTACTGAAATGGAGGAGTTAAAAAAACAAATCGCTGCAAAGGAAGGTGTTGATCCAGGATATATTTTGTTAGGCGCGGGCTCAGGCGAATTGCTCTGTCAAACAGGGATTGCCTATGGATTGGAAGGAGGCCGCGTATTATCCGCTTACCCAACTTTTCCGTTGTTAATGAATTACGCGCAGATGATGAATGCCGCGTGGGACAAAGTAGACTTGAATGAAAAGCTTGAGTTTGATTATGAGAAATTGCTTTCAGCCATTAAGAGTGATACCCGATTGGTATTTTCCTGCAATCCAAACAACCCCACGGGCACAGTAGTAAGTATTGATACGGTTAAATCTTTTTCTCAAGAAGCCTCAAAGAAAACTGTGGTATATGCGGATGAAGCGTACATTGAGTTTTTAGAACCAGCACAACAAAAATCTATGGTATCGGAGGTGGAAAGGATTCCTAATCTGATTGTGTCCAAAACATTTTCTAAGATTTATGGATTGGCTGGCTTGCGGGTTGGGTATATCGTGGCTCATCCTGATGTTATTAAAAAAGTAGGCATGTATGGCGATACTATTTCAGTAAGTCAAACCGCGATTGCAGCCGCCAAGGCCAGTTTGGGCGATGAGGATTTTATGAAAATGACGCGCGAGAAAAACGCTGTTGCGCGTAAAGTGCTTACCGATTACCTGGACAGCAAAAAAATCTTTCATGGCAAGTCGTTAACCAATGTTGTGTTGTTTCCAGCACCTGCCGATGGGAAAACAATTCTTTCAAAACTGGAAGAAAAAGGATATTTGATTCGGGTGTGGGATTACCAGAACAAAGAATGGTGCCGTGTAAGCATTGGTACAGTGGACGAAATGAAGGGCTTTATTAAGGCCTTTGATCAGGTTATCGCCTGAGCCTACTTCAGTTTAAAATTATTTAGCTGAATATCGTCTAATCCATGTTGATCAAATGGATTTTCCATTTGGTCCTGCACATTGTATAGAGAAATCAAAATGAATGTAGATACTGCCGAAAGGGCATAAACCAGCCACGACTCTTTCGAGGAGATGCCATCGTGGAGTTTATTGTAGAGCGCGGGGGTATAAATAACCGGATAGATATAAATAAAAATCAAACAATACGCCCGAATAGCAATGGGTGTGCGGTGCTGGTTAATGGCAATTATGTTTTCCGCACCTCTATGGACGTCTTTCATGAATCGAAATATTTTGAGAGCAACACTGTTTCGAATGAACTCAGAATTCGTCCTTATAAACAGTGCCACCTTATCAATTTCCTGATGGAGCATATCCTTGCTGCAGGTTTTGGGCCCCAGATAATTAATAAGACAAGTTGAAATATTTTTTATCTGATCCTGTATCTCCTGCTTTTTTGCAGCATCCAGTTTTTTGATTTCCTGAAAACAGCAATTGACAGTGATAAGTCCGGCTTTAAAGAACGAAAGGAATTCCAGCGCTTTTTCCCGTCTTCGAAAGGCGCTTCGGATTGTAAATACAAGAGGGAAAATTATGGCGATGCTAATGAGCGCAAGATCGAAATTGTATTGAAACTGGTATGTCAGGGTTATGTAGGATGCAAGCAGGGAAATACCTAACGCCAGCGCAGTCCGGGAGTTTATGATAGAAAGATATCGGTTCATGGGCAAGGTTCTTAAATTCTCGCTACAGATCTATAAAGATATGTATTTGAAGCATTGATCAGTTAAGAAAAGAGGATTAAGTCTTGCTGGTATTTATCGCATAACCTTTGGTGAAACGCCTTGACCTCCGTAGTAGCTTGGTGATCTGCGAGCAGGCAGACAGTTCCTCCATTTCCGCCCCCTGTAATTTTTGCCCCATAAATACCCGAAATAGCTTTTGAAAGTTCTACAATTTCATCGGTTCGCTCCGATCCCAAACCGCAAGCCGAATAACTGATATGAGATTGATACATCAATTCACCCATTCTTTTTAATAAAGACTTGCGCTCATTCATTTGTGTTGGAGCCTTTACCTGTTCAAGCAAGTTTTTGAATTCCGTTACCCGGTCGTGTTCATACACGGGGTGTGTCGTGCCTGGCTTTACAGGATATTCTCGCTTAGGGTCAACTTGGGTTGCATCATCAATTGAGATTTTATATTCAGCAAGGAAATCTTTACCGGAAAGGGTAACCGGTAATATTTTTAAAAATGAACTTTCAAATTGGTGAAGCGGAATATTACACAGATATCCTCCAAAAGGAAGTGAAGCAAAGTCCTTTTTCGATGTAGCTTTTATAATTGTCTCGACAGAAACGCCCATTGACTGAAGAATAATGGAATACCCCATAAAGGCCGCAGCTCTTACCTCGCTATACGAAGCGCCTGCAACCGAATGCCGGATTCCACTATCAATACCAAAAAACCGGATATCGCTTGGTATGGCAATAGGCTTATCAACCTGATCGGGTTGACATAGAATGGGTAAAAGTTTATCGGCCTCACCAAAATAACAAGCTAACTGATCCATCAATCCGCAAGGCGCACCCACAATGCAATTTTCTATCCGCTGAGCCAGTATCGGTAATTCCGTGCCCATCAAAGTTATTCCAAAGGTCTCACAAAATGCTTTCAGGCAAGCCACCTCAATAGAGGCGGAGGATGAAACTCCTTTTCCTAAAGGAACCTGAGATTCTATTTCAAAAGTTGCCCCCCGAAAATCTATCCCTTTTTCTTTTTGAAGAACCATGGCACCACCCATCACATACCCTATCCACGAAATTTTTGGATTGCTCTTCAGCTTTTCTCGGGCGATTTTATAATCAACTTGCCCGTGATACAAATAGTCGCGGTAGTCAACATGAGCGGTTAATACTTCTCCATCGCCAAGTT
>JAEUUB010000304.1 GCA_016787745.1 Cyclobacteriaceae bacterium | reverse complement strand
AGTAAACTTACTTGCCCGATTCAAGCGGGGGCGCACGTTGCTACTGTATGTCAAATGGGTAATATTTCGTACCGGACCGGTGCGAAGGTTAGCTGGGATGTTGCCAAAGGCAGATTTAATGAAGAAAAAGCAAACGGATTTTTGGCTGCGAAGTATAACAACGGCTATAAAATGCCAAAAGCGTAATAAGTCTTTTTGATTTACTAAGCTTTTGAAGAAACTGAGTCTTTGAGTAAATATTTTGGCTGTTTTTTGCATTGAATAGTCATAACACTATATTTGCAGCCTGATTTAAATGGACCGGTAGTTCAGCTGGTTAGAATGCCTGCCTGTCACGCAGGAGGTCGCGGGTTCGAGTCCCGTCCGGTCCGCTGAAAAGCTTCAAATTGAAAGATTTGAGGCTTTTTTGTTTTCATATGGTTAGTATTAAGAAGTTGAAGCTCAAGCTGGCTCAATCATAAGCTAAACATCCATATAAGAATGTGATCCATGCTATGCACTTCATCACATACTTCTCACTCTTCGGAAAAAGTTAAATCGAGTGGGAAAGCAAAGTTTCCAATCCCTGTAAGGTTAGACATGTATTTACATTTAACAGAAGCCTGATTATTAATAATTTATAACCTACTTTACTATCACCTCTGGAAAGGTATTGTTGCTGCAATTGCATGAATCGAATCTTTAACTTCTTCAGATATCATTTTGAGGACAAGCATCTCTCACGCCTCATCTTGCTTATTGCCATTTCAGCCGTGCTCATTATTGGCATTAATTATTATACGATAAAGATCATGTCATCCATTCGAGCCTATATTAATGGCGAGTCCCAGTATTCGAAAGGTGAAAAGGATGCTTCACAAAATCTCATCCTATACATTGTAACCGAAGAAAATAAATACTACGAATCTTTTGTGCAAAACTTAAGAATACCACAAGGAGATAGTGTGGCCCGGGTAAATCTTTTAGCGCATGGGCCAATTGAAAAAATCAGGTCCGGATTTTTGGCGGGGAATAATCATCGGGAGGATTTGGATGATATGATCTGGTTATTCAAGAACTTTAGTAACACCTCCTTAATGAAAGGGCCTATAGAGAATTGGCGACAGGGTGATTCGCTCGTGTACCAAAAATATCTTATTGGCAAAAGAGTAAAGTTGGCACTTGACAATGAAGAAAATAACCCACAGCATAAAACGAGTTTATTAAAAGAAGTATTGGAAAATTCGAACTTACTCACGCAGAATGAAATAGCATTCTCTGATAGTTTAGGGAATACATCCCGGAAAATTGGCCTTTATCTACTATATTTCAATATCGTCTTTACTTTACTCATTGCAATAACCACAAAGGTTTATGCCTCATTTGTATATGGAAAAATCCGTTCTAAAAACGAAGAACTTGTTACGACAAATCTTGAATTGGATAAATTTGTATACAGTGCCTCACACGATCTACGTGCGCCCATCAGTTCATTAAAAGGATTGGTTTCTCTTTCGAAAGTGGAGAATGACCCGGCCATCATTCAACAATACTTCGAGCTTATGACCAAGACGCTTGATAAGCAAGATTCTTTCATAAAAGACATTATAAATTTTTCAAGAAATAAAAAATCAGAAGTGCTTATTGCGCCCGTTGATCTGAGTAAAATCATTGACGAGTCCATCCTCGAACACTTATATATGCCGGAGGCATCTGAAATCAAGATTGAGAAAGAGTATAATGTCCAGATGGCATGGTCAGACTCAAGGAGATTGTCCATTATCATCAATAACCTGGTATCAAATGCGTTTAAGTACTACGATCCCGAGAAAGCGCAAAAACGTTTACAGATAAAGACGTATCGGCAGGGAAATTTTATTTTTCTTGAATTTAAAGACAATGGTATTGGGATAGATGAAAAAAATCTGCCTCACATTTTTGAGATGTTTTATGTGGCTACCTCCGATTCAAAAGGAATAGGCATTGGGCTTTATATAACCAAAGAGACAGTTGACAAACTCGGGGGCACGATCACATTAAAGTCAACTTTAAAACTAGGCACACAGATCACAATTAAAATTCCTAATGAAGAGATCAAAGCCTAAATCTTGTGCCTAATCTCTTTCGAACAATTCAAATTTCTGCTGAACACTCAATAAATAAAAACGCCTCCAAAACCCCTAAATACTTAAAACAAACGGTTGATTTCGGCCTTATGCGATGAAATCCGATGCTTTTTACAGGCTAAATCGGACTTGTACCGTCATAAAATCCCGTTTATCGGTAACGCGTTTTCTCCCTTTTGCTGTGTATTTACCTTTAACTCATTAAATACAAAGCACATGGACAAAAGACCACTTTTTCTCAAAGGCCTGATTAACGCCTTACTGATTGAATCCATTTTGTTGGTGCTTCTAATCTTATAGGCCAAGGTCCAACGATTCGAAAATCATAATCCCTTGGGTTTACGCTCAGGGGATTTTTTTATACCCGATGGCTCCAAATACTGCCCTCTGCGTGCATTTCTTACACATAAACCCATATTTTTAAATTTATCTTAATTTTGTAGCCTTAATTAATTAACCCAGGGCAAATGAATCTATTGGATTTTGAAAAGCCCATCGCTGAATTGGAAAGCAAACTGGCCGATATGCAACACCTCGCAGATGGTAGTGATGAGTCAGTAAAGAAAGCAGTTCAGGCGTTGGAAAAGAAGATCACAAACCTGAAGAAAGAAACGTTCGAAAATTTAACCGGTTGGCAGCGCGTACAACTTTCCCGACATCCCGACCGGCCTTATACTCAGGATTATATCTACGAAATCACCAGCGATTTTATCGAATTGCATGGCGACCGTACCGTGGGGGATGATAAAGCGATGGTGGGTGGATTGGGGACCATTGACGGCCAAACCTTTATGTTGATCGGTCAACAAAAAGGACGTAATACGAAGCAGCGGCAATTGCGAAATTTCGGGATGGCTAATCCCGAGGGCTATCGTAAGGCGTTGCGCTTAATGAAGATTGCCGAGAAATTCAATAAGCCCATTGTTACATTTATTGATACCCCAGGAGCCTTTCCGGGACTGGAAGCGGAGGAACGTGGACAAGGTGAAGCAATTGCCAGAAACCTGAAAGAAATGTTTATGCTCAAGGTTCCGGTTATCTGTATTATTGTAGGTGAAGGCGCATCGGGGGGTGCATTGGGTATAGGTATTGGCGATCGCGTTTTAATGCTGGAAAATTCATGGTACTCGGTAATTTCACCCGAAAACTGCTCGGCTATTTTGTGGCGTAGCTGGGATTTCAAAGAGCAAGCGGCCGAGTTGCTAAAACTATCTTCCAAAGACATGCATAGTCTTAAGTTAATTGATGGTATTGTGAAAGAACCGTTAGGCGGTGCCCACACCGATGTTAAGGCTATGTCGGCCGAAATAAAAAGAGTTATTCTGGAAAGTGTGAATGAATTGAATAAACTTACTCCGCAAGAGCGGATTAACCAACGCATCGAAAAGTTTTGTGCTATGGGCGTGGTTAAGGAATAATTCAAAAATTAGAATATTAAATTTAACTTGAGGTCGCTAACTGGCGACCTTTTGTTTTTAAATAAGTTTCACGAATGAATCTGCATGTAATCAATACCGGTTTTTTTAAGTTAGATGGAGGAGCCATGTTTGGGGTAGTACCGAAATCAATCTGGCAAAAGTCCAACCCGGCCGATGAGAATAATTTGTGTACCTGGGCCATGCGTTGTTTACTGATAGAAGCTGGCAATAAAGTAGTTTTGATTGATAACGGATTAGGAGATAAGCAAGACGCAAAGTTTTTTGGTCACTATTACTTACATGGAGAAGATACTCTGCTTGGATCTTTAAATAAGGAAGGATTTTCTGCGGATGATGTGACTGATATGTTTCTTACGCATCTTCATTTCGATCATTGTGGGGGAGGTGTAAAGCTAAATGGGGGCAAACCCGAACTAACCTTTAAAAGTGCCGTGTACTGGAGTAATGAAGATCATTGGAAATGGGCCACGCAACCCAACCCCAGGGAGAAGGCCAGTTTTTTAACTGAAAACATTTTGCCTATGCAGGAGAAAGGCCAATTGAAATTTATATCAGCGAAGGAGAGAACTACTCCCTTTGATTTTATGGAGATATACTATGCCAGCGGGCATACGGACAAAATGATGATTCCAAAAATTAAATTTAAGAATCACACCATTTGCTTTATGGCTGATTTACTTCCCTCGGTAGCTCACATTCCATTACCATATATTATGGGCTACGATACCCGCCCACTACTTACGTTACAAGAGAAAGAAGAATTTTTAAAAGAGGCCGCAGATAATCAGTATGTACTTTTTTTTGAGCACGACCCGGTGCATGAGTGTTGCACGGTTAAGCATACTGATAAAGGAGTGAGACTTGACAAAACGTTTCGTTTAAAAGAAATCGTATGACGCGAGGCTTAGTTTTATCGGGCGGAGGTGCACGGGGGATTGCTCACATCGGGGTTTTAAAAGCTCTGGAAGAAATGAAAATTCGCTTTGACCGGATTTCAGGCACCAGCGCGGGATCGGTCGTGGGTGCGCTATATGCCAGTGGCCACTCTCCGGATAAAATTTTTGAACTGGTTAAGAATCTAAGCATTTTCAGATCAGTGCGGCCCGCATTTGCCTGGACGGGTTTATTAACTATGGACGGATTAGTGGACTTATTGAAAAAAAATATTTCTGCAAATAAGTTCGAAGAGCTTCAAATTCCATTAACGGTTGCAGCTACCGATATACGAATGGGTAAAATTAAATACTTTGACAAAGGAGATCTTATCCCAGCTATTGTTTCATCATGCAGTATTCCAGCCATCTTCAATCCGGTAAGTTTTGAAGGCCATCTCTACGTTGATGGTGGTCTGCTGGACAACCTTCCCGCTAAGCCTATTCGAAATCAATGTGATATGATTGTAGGATTGCACTGCAATCACATCAGTTCGGATTTTGACGTTACCAATATCAAGTTGGTAATAGAGCGAAGTTTGTTGATTTCCATTTATGCCAATACTCAGATAAGTCGAGAATTATGTGATGTGTTTATAGAGCCACCCCGGATGGATCGCTTTAGCAGCATGGACACAAGTAAAGCCCAGGAGATTTTTGATTTTAGCTATGAGTTTACGAAGAATAATTTCTTACCCCATCATTTTCAAAAAACGGAAGTGGCATGAGCAAACAATCAACTGAGTTTAAAAATGTCATTCTTCAAGGGATTCCCGATCACTTGCCTGAGCCTAAACCGTTTGATCATTCTGTGAATCATGCTCCTAAACGAAAAGATATTCTTACCCGGGACGAAAAGAAACTGGCTGTAAGCAATGCCCTA
This sequence comes from Cyclobacteriaceae bacterium, assembly GCA_016787745.1. Classification (GTDB taxonomy): domain Bacteria; phylum Bacteroidota; class Bacteroidia; order Cytophagales; family Cyclobacteriaceae; genus ELB16-189. Next base: position 2,519 of record JAEUUB010000304.1, on the reverse strand, counting down.
CGATACTTCCAACCTAAACATCATGAAATTCTTGCGCCAGAATTTTATAACGAGTTGAAGACCTATGGTCGAATTTACATGTATCGCTTTATGCCTGATTATAAGATGTATGCACGGCCCATAAGCGAATATCCGCACAAATGTCTTCAGGCAGCAGCCATTATGTTGATGATACAAAATAATTTAGATGCACGGGTTGCCCAACATCCGCATGAATTAATAACGTATGGAGGCAATGGCGCAGTGTTTCAAAACTGGGCGCAGTACTTACTTACCATGAAGTACCTGGCAACTATGACAGACGAGCAAACGCTTCATATGTATTCCGGGCACCCCATGGGTTTATTTCCATCATCACAAGAGGCACCCCGGGTTGTGGTTACTAATGGTATGATGATTCCTAACTATTCAAAACCGGATGACTGGGAAAAATACAATGCTCTGGGAGTAACGCAATATGGTCAAATGACGGCCGGGAGTTATATGTACATCGGTCCGCAGGGCATTGTGCATGGAACCAACATAACAATCTTAAATGCGGGAAGAAAAATTTCAAGACAGGGAGAGGGCCTGGCCGGGAAGATACTTGTTACCTCGGGATTAGGCGGTATGAGTGGCGCTCAGCCCAAGGCAGGCAACATCGCGGGTTGCATCACCGTGGTGGCTGAGGTAAATGAAAAGGCAGCCCGTAAAAGACACGAGCAGGGATGGGTGGATGAATTGATTACGAGTGTGGATGAACTTGCCAGACGGGTAATGGAGGCTCGAATCAAGAAGGAAGTGGTTTCACTGGCTTATTTAGGTAACATAGTTGACGTATGGGAAAAATTTGAAAAAGAAAACATTTTTATTGATTTGGGATCTGATCAAACATCTCTTCACAATCCCTGGGCGGGTGGTTATTATCCCGTTGGAATTACCTATGACGAAGCAAATCGCCTGATGGCAACCAATCCTGATAAATTCAAAACCCTTGTTCAACAATCTTTACGTAGGCAGGCAGCGGCCATCAATAATCACACAGCGAAGGGAACCTATTTTTTTGACTATGGAAATGCATTTTTGTTGGAAGCTTCGCGGGCAGGGGCGGAGGTAATGGCAGCCGATAAAGTTAATTTCAAATACCCCTCGTACGTTCAGGACATTATGGGGCCCATGTGTTTCGATTATGGGTTTGGACCGTTCAGGTGGGTGTGTACTTCCGGCAAGGAATCCGATCTGGATTTTACAGATAATTTAGCCGGAAGTATTTTGGAAGAAATGACCTCCCGGGCCAGTCAGGAGATACAGTCTCAATTACAGGATAATATCAGTTGGATTAAATCTGCGAAAGCTAACAAGTTGGTGGTTGGCTCGCAGGCGCGCATTCTTTACGCCAACGCAGAAGGGAGAATAAAAATAGCGCAAGCGTTTAATCAGGCAATAAAAGAAAATAAAATCGGTCCGGTAGTGTTAGGTCGCGATCATCACGATGTGTCAGGTACCGATAGTCCATATCGGGAGACTTCCAATATCTATGATGGCTCGCGCTTTACTGCCGACATGGCCATCCACAATGTTATTGGCGATTCTTTTCGGGGTGCAACCTGGGTTTCAATTCATAATGGTGGTGGGGTTGGTTGGGGTGAGGTAATCAATGGGGGTTTTGGACTTTTGCTTGATGGATCGGCCGAAGCTGACAGGAAACTTAAAAATATGTTGTATTTCGATGTTAATAATGGCATTGCTCGCAGAGCCTGGGCTCGCAATCCCGGGGCCCTTCATGCTATCCATCAAGAACTTTCAGATGCAATGCAGATAACAATTCCAAGTCAAGCAGACGATACATTGCTTGATGAATTGATTTAACCATGCAATCCCTATATACTTTACTCTTTAATTTACTTGGCTGGAAGATTGAGGGAAAATTTCCATCCGATCTTAAAAAGTATATTGTGGCTGTGGCCCCTCACACCAGCAACTGGGATTTTCTTATCGGTGTGTTGGCCCGAAGCGTTCTAAGAATTCAACATGCAAAATTTTTAGGGAAAGATTCCTTGTTTAAACCTCCGTTTGGATGGCTCTTTAGATCGCTTGGCGGATATCCGGTCAATCGTTCTTCCAGTCATGACATGGTGCAGCAGGTGGTTGAGATTTTCAATTCTCACCAAGAATTTGTTTTAGCCCTTGCCCCGGAAGGAACCAGAAAGAAAACAGCGAAGCTTCGTACAGGATTTTACTTTATTGCGAAAGGGGCCAAGGTTCCGATTATACCCTGTGGTTTTGACTTTTCAAGAAAAGTGATTGTTATTGGTGAACCCTTTTACACAACAGATAATCAGGAGGTAGACTTCGAAGCACTGCTTGCCTTTTATCGAAAAATTCGTGGTAAAAACCCCGAGTTGGGTATCGACTAATCGCGAATACGAAATTGAGATCAGCGTGGAAGCTTTTTATTTTTGAGGCGAACGTATAATTTCGCGCCCCATGACCTATGCGGAAACGCTAACTTATCTTTATCAAAACCTACCTATGTTTCA
>JAEUUB010000253.1 GCA_016787745.1 Cyclobacteriaceae bacterium | reverse complement strand
TACCGGATATCGCTATTGTTATCGACAAAGTTTGGGACTTAAAATTAAGAGGTCTGGGTGCTCATACATCGCAAGTATTGGAATACAATCCGTATGTAATGGGAACCTATGATAAAGTACAGGCAAGTAAAAAACTACAGGATGAATATCTTTATACAAATGCGTACGATTGGAGTCACCTTACACCTGAAATTTTAGTGACACTCCAATATTGGTATGGCATGTCCAAAGCGAACCAGGCAAAATATGTTGAAGCTTATGAATTTGCTGAGTTTGGACGTCAGGTTACAAAAGAAGAGGTAAAAGTATTGTTCCCCATGCTTTCGAAAGATTAAATAAAACTGTTGATTACAAATCCGAAAAAGTAGTAGGTCCGTTGAACTACCCGGCACACAAGTCAATCAGTAGGCAATTCATCTCAATTTTATATTAAATCCATCACTAGGTTGTCGTACTAACCCTGGTTTATTAATTTCGTGCAAGTGGCTAGTCTGCCTTTCTTTGCTCCCGTTCTCTGAGCGCTTTTTATCACGTAAGAGTCGTTTCACAAAGTGTATCGCTCTAAAAAAAATTATGCTATGAAGAAACAAACAAAACGTATACTGAGAGTAGCTTTTATTCTTGCAAGCCTATCTTCTTTGTGGTTCGTACCATGGATTTTGGTAAAGGCCTGGATTTTACCACTCCCGGATACAATTCAGGAACAACTCGATGAGGCAATTGCCCATGGCTTTGATGGAATGATTGTGTATGTGGATCAGGCAGGGAAGCCACCGGAGTTCTATGCCGCAGGCTGGCACGACCGAAAAAATAAAATCCCCGCCTATCCGCAAGCGTTGTTCAAGATTGCCAGTATCACCAAATTATATGTTGCTGTGGCTACTGCAAAATTAGTGAAGGACGGTCGTTTGTCGTTGGATAAAACTCTCGCTGATTATTTTCCGGAACTTGTGGGGAGAATTGAAAATGCCGGGAAAATCACCTTACGGATGATGGCGCAACATAGAAGTGGCATTCCCAATTTTGTAGATCATCCTGATTATTGGAAAAATCCGCCAAAAAATAAACAAGAAACCCTGGAATACGCACTGGATTTACCCGCTGACTTCGAACCGGGTGAAGATTATGGTTATTCAAACACAAATTACATGTTGATTTCTGACCTCATTGACAAAGTAGTGGGTTATCCTCACCAGCAATATATCAAGGAGGAAATTTTGATACCCCTTGGGTTGAAAAACACGTTCGGTTCACTTCATGAAGTGGATATAGCGGATGTAATGAGCGGCTATTATGTTGGCATCGAAGAGGATCTTAAAACTGAATATACAGGCTTAATGATTGCCACTGCAGAAGATGTGGGTATATTTTTACGAGCCTTAAACGATGGTTCGGTGTTTAAGGAAGGGGAACAGGAAATCTATTCCTCCATCTATGTGTATAAACATACCGGGCTGCTTGTTGGCTATCAGAGTATTGCCGAATACCACAAAGACATAGATACGGTTGTTATTCAATTTAACAATACAACTAACTTTGATGGATATGACTGGAATCTGGCGGAAATCGTATATAATCGCATTGTAAAAATTGTGCGGAAGCACGCTGAAACCAGAACAGAAAATTAAACCACCCTTGGAGCTGAATTTTATTTACTGGAACATCAATCCTGAGATTATTAACCTGAACGGGTTCTCATTACGCTATTACGGAATTTTATTTGCAGGCGGTATAATGCTCTGCCTTTATGTATTGAAAGGGATCTTTAAGAATGAAAATATTCCCTTAAAAAAATTAGACACGCTCACGTTCTATGGAGTCATCGGAATTTTTGTGGGGGCCCGATTAGGTCATTG
>JAEUUB010000238.1 GCA_016787745.1 Cyclobacteriaceae bacterium | reverse complement strand
GGATTTTTTTTCCATTCCTCTCTACAAAGACAAATCGGAAGCTGCTTTGGATTTGCTTATTGAAAAGATTGAAGCATCAACCGGAAAGAAACCCAGGAAGGAAATTTTGTTGCAATCTTTCATTCAAATAGCCAATGAAAAAATGGCTGAGGCGATCCGTAAAGTTTCGGTGCAAGAGGGACATGATCCTGCAGAGTACACCTTGTTGAGTTTTGGAGGCGCGGGAGGACAACATGCCTGTTCGCTAGCAGAGTTGTTGCAAATGAAAAAAATTTTGGTGCCCTATGATGCGGGCTTACTTAGTGCCTACGGCATCGGGCATGCACAGATCGAACACTTTGAAGAAATGCTGCAACTGAAAGGTTTAAGCGCAGTTGAAAAATCTCTCAAGAACAATTTTCAAAAACTTTATTATAAAGGGCTGGCGAAACTAAAAAAAGATGGTTTTAAGAAGAAAGAAGTTGGGATTTCAAAGTGCCTTGTTTTTCTGCGATTCAAAGGGCAGGAGAGTAGTTTGGTGGTGAATTTTAGAAATGGAGAATCTGTTAAAACGGAATTCAAAAAAAAATATACAGCTATCTATGGGCATTGGCTAACGGACCGTGAAATTGAGGTGGAATCTATCCGGCTAATTTTGTCAGTTAAGCGAATTAAACTCAGGGACAAAAGAAAGAGCAGCGCTAATTCATACAGACCGGAAGCAGGGAGTCATGCCAAAATGTTTGTGGCAGGGAAATGGGAGAAAATAGAGATTTATCGTTGGGAACGTTTATTGCCTGGAGCCTTTATCAAAGGCCCTGCATTGCTTGTAAGCGATAATTCAACAACAGTTATAGATCCTCGCTGGACTTTCCGTTTGGATGAGAACAACAACGGCTTTCTTTTAAATGCGGCCACAACTAAAACGAGAGTAACACATTCGCATGAAGCTTCTCTTGAATTATACAGCAACCGGTTTACAGCTATTGCACAGGAAATGGGAGCTCTGTTGCAACGGACTTCCTTTTCGGTTAATGTAAAGGAAAGATTGGACTTTTCTTGTGCCATGATGGACGCACAAGGCTATCTGGTTGTTAACGCCCCACACATTCCCGTTCATTTAGGAAGTATGGGTGTGTGTGTGCGTGAGGTTAGCAAGGTGTTAAAAATGCGGGAAGGAGATGTTGTTGTAACCAACCATCCCGCTTTTGGCGGATCGCATTTACCGGATGTTACTTTAATCAAGCCGGTTTTTTGGGAGAAGACGCTGATTGGGTATGTAGCCACGCGTGCTCATCATGCAGAGATTGGTGGAAAAAAGCCAGGATCAATGCCCGCTGATGCGAAGACACTTGAGGAAGAGGGAGTAATAATTGCGCCTACGCTGCTTGTTGATCAGGGCAAAATCCAATGGGAGCCTCTTAAGAAAATTCTGACTTCCGGAAAATACCCGACCCGTTTGATAGAAGAGAATCTGGCCGATTTAAATGGGGCCTTGGCTGCCGTGAATCAGGGGGATACAGCTTTGCGGCTGCTTTGCCTTCAATACAGTTCTTCTCAGGTTTTGTTTTATATGAAGGCCCTTCGCCAGTATGCGGCATCTCTCTTACAGGCGAGACTATCTTCCTTAAAGGCAAAATCATATTCTGCTAAAGAACAGCTTGATGATGGTTCGTTACTTTGCGTAAAACTTACAATCAGAAAAGGAGGACGCTTGCTGATTGACTTTTCAGGATCCGCCTCAGTTCACGCTGGGAACCTGAATGCCACACCCGCCATTGTTCAAAGTGTAATACTTTATGTTCTTCGTCTTTGGGTAAACCAACCCATAGCCATGAATGAAGGATTAATGGAACCCGTTAGTATAAAACTGCCAACGGGTTTGCTCAACCCAAATTTCAGAGGCGAGACTCAACCTGCGGTAGTAGGCGGGAACACGGAAGTTAGTCAACGTTTAACCGATACGTTGTTAAAAGCGTTGGGGTTAGTGGGCTGCAGCCAGGGGACCATGAATAATTTTCTTTTCGGGAACCAACGCTTTGGGTTTTACGAAACCATTTGTGGCGGAACCGGAGCTGGGCCTGGGTTTGATGGAACCGATGCCATTCACTCGCATATGACCAACACCCGGATTACAGATCCTGAAATTCTGGAACTCCGGTATCCGGTTCGGTTAGAGCGATTTGAGATTAGGAGAAACTCAGGAGGCAAAGGAAAGTGGCAGGGAGGAAATGGAGTTATTCGGGAAATTTCTTTTAAGGAAAGAGTTGAAGTAAATATTTTATCGCAACACCGCATCGAAAAACCTTTTGGACTTAAGGGGGGTGCGTCAGGCAAATCGGGAACGCAGAAGCTTATTAAGCGAAAGAAAATTATTCACCTAAAGGGAATGGATGGCGTTGTAGCAGATCCGGGCGATCGAATTATAATTGAAACTCCGGGCGGTGGAGGGTATGGAAAAAAAAAGAGCCCCTAAAACAGGAGCTCTTTGTTGGTAAGACTTACTAAACTTATTTATTGGAAGCTGCCGGCTTAGGCGTAACTCCCAGTTTCTTCAACACCAAATCAGAAATGTTATACTTCTCATCTGAATACAACAGAATGTCTTCACCGCTGCTCATGGATTGAGGATTGATTATAAATGTGTATCCGTTTTCTTTTGCAACATCTTCAATAGCTTTTCCAACTTTTTTAAACACGGGATCCATCAAAGCATTTTGCTTGTTGCGCAATGACGTTTCTGCATCCTGCTGAAATTTTTGAATGCTTTCCTGCATCCCTTGCAATTCCCTTTCTTTATCTGCCCGAATGGCATCGGGAGTGGTTACAGGCATTGCCTGGTATGCTTTGTATTTAGCTTCCAATTCCTGGCTCTTAGCCTTTAATTGATTTTCCAATTGTGTACCGTGTGTTTTTAACTCATTCTCGATTTGCTTGGTTTCAGGGAGTTGACCGAAAATATATTGCCAATCGGCATAACCCAATTTTTGGGTTTCCTGAGCCTGGGTGGTTACTGCAACAGCACAAAACAGAAGTAAAAAAAGTGTTCTCATTTTTAGTTTATTTATTTGACTTTATCATTAGGGTCTCCTAACCCGAGTTCTTCCAGTACAAAATCGGTGTAA
>JAEUUB010000227.1 GCA_016787745.1 Cyclobacteriaceae bacterium | reverse complement strand
CGAGTGGAATTTCCATTTCCTTTTGTGATGCCGAGGAACGTGCTTATTTAAAAGACATTCAAAAGCTAATTGGAAAATCTGTGCCAGTAGCCCAGAACAATCCTTATCCATTAAGTCAATCGGCTTTGAATAGTCCTGTGGTAGCACCCAAACCTCAACAACAACAGAGGCGTGGGTTTAAGCGTAAGTCATCTTCGGGTGCATTCAAGTCGGAGAACGCAAACAAGTCAAATAATTCACATAAGGCGGGACATTCTCACAAATCAAATCCAAAGTCCGCAGGGTCTGCGCCAGCAAGAAGGCCTGGCAGGGATTGGAGAAGTCTGTCGCAGGAACGCAATTATTAAGTTCTTTCTACAAGTCAATGTAAGTCAGCCCAAAACAGGCTGACTTTTTTCTTGAGCAATTTTTTGAAAATCCTATCTGGTGATCACTAAAGATAACCGCTCGTCAGTTCTTGACTATAATCGGGAGTGAAATAAATTACTTTCGAAGATCACTAAACCAATTCTTATGCAAAAGCGCGTTTGGCTTTATCCCCTACTCTTTCTTCTGATGACTCCTGTCTTTTTATCGGCACAACAAATAGATGAAGAGTACAATAAAAAAATAAAAGAATATACTACTGACCCACGCTTTTTGCCGGCATCTGTATTAAATCTTCCGGATGACCCTAAGGTTCCTTCGCCCCGAAAACATTTTGGGGAGATTATCGGTACCCCGGGTGTGATGCATAGAACCTCCGAAATCTACGGTTACTATCAAGAACTTGCCAAAGCGTCTCCACTCGTAAAAATTCAACAATTAGGAATCTCCGAAGAAGGCCGGGCCATTAATCTGGTAATTATTGCCAACGAGGAATCCATGAAGCGGTTGGATCATTACAAAGATCAACTCACTAAACTGGCTGATCCCCGCAAGGTAACAAGCACGGATGCCGATAAAATTATTGCCGATAGCAAACCCATTTTCTATTTGAACGGTGGGCTGCACTCAACCGAAATGGGTTCGCCCGAAATGTTAATGGAACTTGCCTATCGATTGGTTACAAGTCAATCGGATGACATAAAAAATATTCGCGACAACGTAATTATATTGATTAACCCGGCCTCCGAACCGGATGGCCGCGATAAGCAGGTAGACTGGTACTATCGCTATACCAAAGCAAGAAAAGAATTTGACGATGGTTTTATGCGCAGCACGCCTTATTGGGGCAAGTATGTATTTCATGACAACAACCGCGATGGGATACAAGTGTCGCAAGCT
>JAEUUB010000218.1 GCA_016787745.1 Cyclobacteriaceae bacterium | reverse complement strand
ATGGGTTTTTCATTAAGCAATACACCCTTGTTTAATTTGATCGAGCTGCTTGTGGAACTTCAAATCGCCAGGCGGGAAGATCATTTTAATCACCGGCAGGTGTTGGCACTGCTGGGCCATCCCTACATGGTAGCTGCGGATCCTGTCGAGGCCAATAAAAAGCGCAAAGAAATTCTTGCCCATAACTGGATTCGAATTCCGGAAAATTATCTGGCCACTGCAGTTGCCTTGCATCGACTGACTTTTAGAAAATGTTCGCCCGTTCCGTTAACGTATCTTTCTGAAATTGTGGCCGAAATAGGTTCGCTTGCAACACTCACGGATTTTGACCGCGAATATGCGATTCAGTTCATGAAACTCCTTAACCGGATGGGTTCCGTGGTGGGCAATGATAAAACTGAGCCGGAGGTGGGCGTGAAGGAATACAGTAAATCACTCAAATCTTTTCTGCGATTGTTAAAGCAATTGGTGCGCGCTGAAAAAATTCCATTCACCGGTGAGCCTTTAAAGGGTCTTCAGGTGATGGGTGTATTGGAGACAAGGAATCTGGATTTTAAAAACGTAGTGATCCTTTCGCTTAATGAGGGGGCCTTTCCGGCCTTTGGCAACAAAGGATCTTACGTTCCCTACAACATTCGCAAGGCGTACGGCATGCCTACCATCGAACATCAGGATGCCATGTATGCGTATCTGTTTTATCGCGTGCTGCAACGTGCCGAAAATGTTTTTCTTTTTTATAACTCAGAAACGGATGTGTTGGGGCAGGGAGAAATGAGCCGGTACCTGCAGCAATTGATTTATGAAAGTGGCTTGCAACTCGAACGGTTTGCTCTTCATAATACGATTCAGCCGGCTACTATACATCCTATCGTAATTCACAAGGATGAAAAGATTCTTTCCCTGTTAGCCAATTTGAACGTAGGCAACCGATACTTCCGGGGTATTTCCCCATCCGCCTTAAACACATATCTGGAATGCCGTTTGAAATTTTATTTCAATTACATCGCACGTATTAAAGAGGCGCGTGAAGTGGAAGAAGATCTGGACGCCCGCGTGCTCGGAGATTTCTTTCATAAAGTGATGGAACGTTTTTATAAGCAGCTGGCGGAAAGGAAGAAAAATAAATTAGTAGAGTCAGGGGATTTTGATACCAGCGATGCGGTGTTCAGCAAACTTATTGATCAGGTATTTTCTGAAGCCTATCATTTAGAGCCCGGTAAAAAAGTGATTTATGAAGGACAGGGCCTTATTGTGCGCGAGGTGATCTGGAAGTTTATCAGGCGTATCGTGGAGTTGGATAAAAAACGTACCCCTTTTGTGATGGAAGCCGTTGAACTCTCGGGGTTGTTGTATAATGCGAAGATCAAACATGCGCCCGGCTTCGTGGTGCTGGGCGGAACGATTGACCGCGTAGATCGAAAAGGCGATGAAGTACGCATCATTGATTATAAAACCGGGCAGGATAAACTTGATTTCGAAAACATTCCATCGTTGTTTTTGCGTGATGAAAAAAACCGGAAAGCGGCCTTTCAAACATGGATGTATGCGTTGCTCTATAAAAATAATCGGGGTGTATCTGCGGCCGATGCTAAAATTATACCGGGTCTCATTAATCGCTTGAATTTGTTTAATGACTCGTTTGAATTTGGTTTGACCATGAACAAGCAAGCGGTGGGCGATGTAAGCGGCTTGTTACGGGAATTTGAATTGCATCTCAAAGAATTGCTGGAGGAGTTGTTTGACCCGACACAGGTATTTGATCAGACACCCTTTGTAGAAAAATGTCGTTTCTGTCCGTATCAGGGTATTTGTTATCGGTAGTATTGGGTAAGGCTCGGGTACGTTGAAAAATTCTGAGCCTTTTTATCTGAACAGTTTAATCGTATAATCCAGCAGCTCCTGATCCCCTGGTTTACCGTGGCCGGGAATAATTAATGAAGCTGCAGGAAAGGCAACTTTTATTTTCTCTACGGTATCCGACCACGCACTTACGTTGGCATCTTCCAAATTGCCATTTCCAGCGCCCACTGATTTTATTAGGCAGCCGCCAAAAAGCACCTTGTCATCTGCGAAATAGCTGACAATATTATCTCGTGTGTGACCTTCGCCAAAATATTGATTTAAGACTTTTCTTCTGCCCACCTTTGTTTCAAGCTGATTGTCAAATCCACGCTGAGGCAGCGGCCAGTTGTGAGATTTTGCCAATTCAATCGTTTTGTTGGTAGCGTAGGATGGAATTTTTTGGTTATGAAATTCTGCCAAACCCCCTAAACAATCAGTATGAAAGTGGGTAACGATAATACCTTTCACTTTGTATTTTAATTTTTTCTCAATCCAGTCAATTAATTCCTTGGATGTGGGGTCATCAGCCGGAGTGTCAAAAATCAAAGCTTCGCCCTTATCGATCACAATCATTCCGTTGCAAGCCACCTTTCCAAAATCATGGGTTACAAGATAAGAGACATGGAGTAACGTATGCTCGGTCAGCTTTTCAATTAATAAGGTTTCACTTTCGTATAGGAGTTTCTCCTCCTGAGCGATACACACACTGCTTGTTGCGAAAAGAAAAATAAAAAACCATAACTTCATTTGTATGCCTTATTTAAGTTGAGTTCTGTAGTCCTGATGAGTAAGGTAAACAATGGGTAATCCGACACAAAATAAGTGTGCCGCAATGTTCAGAAATGTGTTTATGTTCCAGACAACCGCTCCCCGGGCCGCGAGGCTTAAAGGGATCACAGCGTAGTTCATTGTTAACCAGGCCAGCAGACCATAACCAAAGCCTGTTACCACAGTTTGTATATTTAAAGGGGGAATTACTTTTAACGCCAACGAATACCCCGCTGCAAAAAGTGTGGCAATTGTAAAATGAAGTAATAGACCTAATGTGGCAGTTGCTATGCCTCCATGAAAGGTGGAGTCACCTAAAACACCCCGGGCGATTCCCTGGAACAAGGTGATAATGGGCAATGAGCCCTTTACACAGTAAATCAGAATGGCTGCAATACCATCCAGAACTCCGGTAACCAAACCGGCTAACAGAATAACACGCAAGGAGGGTTTGCAATGTAGCATTTGGAAAATTAATTCTACAGTTGCTTTTGTCCAAATCTTCTTCCTGCCGATTTGCTAAACAACAACGACAAAAGATTTACTTTTACATTTATGGATTTGAATCGTTTTCGCGAGATAGCAAAAAATAAAGCAACTGAGAATAAGAAATTTCTTGGCGCATTGCGTAAAAAAAATCCGCGGAAGTTGGATGATGAATTCCATTCTCTTCATGAGGAGGTGTTTGAGGAAACGGATTGTCTAACCTGCGCAAATTGTTGCAAAACAACCAGCCCTATATTTTATCAGACAGACATTGAACGTGTGGCTAAAAGTCTTCGGCAGAAACCGGGTGAGTTTATTGATCAGTATTTGCGGGTGGATGAAGACAATGACTATGTGCTGAAGTCCTCACCCTGCCCGTTTTTAGATTCTAATAATTATTGTAAAGTGTATACCAGCCGGCCGAAAGCATGCCGCGAGTACCCGCACACGGATAGAAAGAAGATGGCACAGATACTGAACCTTACCTATAAGAATACGCTGGTGTGCCCGGCTGTGTTGGAAATTGTTGAACGACTAAAAAAAATAGATTTATAGTATGAGAGCACTGATAGTGGGTTTACTTCTTCCTTTCTGTATTTCTCCGGTCCTAGCTCAAAATAGAGCGCGCGAGCTGGGAATTAAAATAGGAGTTATGACTCCCGGTAAACTTAATTCAATAACGGATGTAGCGGGCGTAAAAGTAGGACACATCACTTTACGGGAAGGTGCATCAATTCGTACGGGTGTTACTGCAATCATTCCACATGGTGAAAATATTTTTCAAAATAAAGTGCCAGCCGCCATTTATGTAGGAAATGGTTTTGGCAAGCTGGCGGGTAGCACGCAGGTAGGGGAACTTGGGAATCTCGAAACACCCATTATACTTACCAACACACTTAACGTTGCTACGGCTGTGGAAGCGGTTATTGAATATTCGCTAAGTCTGCAAGGAAATGAAAATGTGCGGTCAATAAATGCGGTGGTGGGAGAAACGAATGATGGCTACCTGAATGACATTCGCGGAAGGCATGTCAAAAAGCAACATGTAGTAGAGGCAATCATTAATGCACGATCTGGGGTAATAAAAGAAGGTAATGTGGGGGCAGGAACCGGCACCGTCTGTTTCGGATTTAAAGGTGGCATCGGCACATCGTCAAGGGTATTACCTGAAAAGTCAGGGGGGTATACAGTCGGGATTTTGGTACAGACTAATTTTGGAGGTGTATTGCAAATTGATGGTGTGCCCGTAGGGGAGACCCTCAGGCAGTTTTATTTAAGCGATCAACTTATGGATAAAGCCGATGGTTCTTGCATGATCGTGATTGCAACAGATGCACCGGTGGATGCGCGCAATCTTGAGCGGATCGCGAAACGGGCCATGATGGGTTTAGCACGAACCGGTGGAATCGCATCAAATGGAAGCGGAGATTATGTCATTGCTTTTTCAACAGACGCTACTTTGCGGATAAAACACGAGGCTCAAGAACGTACGCAAACAAGTACGCTGCTCCGCAATGAAGAAATGTCTCCGCTTTTCATGGCTGTCATTGAGGCAAC
>JAEUUB010000121.1 GCA_016787745.1 Cyclobacteriaceae bacterium | reverse complement strand
TCATCCAGGGTATCACCCTTTACAGGATGCCATTGTGTAAGGTTATCTGAATCCAGAGAGATGGTTTTTTTGGAGAGTTGCTCTCGAATAGAGTCCTTCTTTGCCCACACATAATAATCGCGATAGGGACTGTTCTTATCGGCTATTGCACTTTGAAACCAGGGATGATCGGAGCCGGTATGATTAAGGATTAAGTCAACCAGAATTTTAATATCCCGCTTGTGTGCTTCCGCCACAAGTTTCTTAAAATCTTCCTGCGTGCCATATTCCGGGTCCACCGCTTTATAATCAGTCACATCATATTTATGATATGTAGGCGAAGGCATAATCGGCATAAGCCAGATTCCACCTACTCCAAATTGTTGCAGGTAATCTAGCTGACTGGTTAACCCATTAAAATCACCAATACCATCTCCATTGCTATCCGCATACGAACGCACAAACACTTCGTAGTTTACACCATACGGCCACTGGGTTACTTTTTTTGACTGCTGTTGGCAACCCAACAGAAGCACAAGGATAAAAATGATACTAAACCGCATACTATTTAATCTTAAAGATATAAGACGTGTAAGGAGTTAGGTCAACTTCGAATGTCCAGGATTTATCTAACCCAATATCGGTACCGCTGCGTAATAAATCCCGACCTAAATAATCTCCCTCGGCCTTAAGACCAAAAGCCTGTACCACATCATCCGTTAATTTAATTTTTACACGAAGGGGGCTTTCGTTAAATCCTGATAAAATGACCAGCCGCTCTTCGCCTTGTACCCGCGCAAACACATGCGCTTTATCGGGGATATTGCCTTGCTCCAGATTAAACAAAGTCAGATCATAATAGGCTCCGTCTGTAATCGCCTTATTGGTAGAAGCAAATTTCAAAATGTCGGAATAAAATAATCGCAATGCTTTTTGATCATCGCTTAATCCACCTCCATCATACTTTCCGCCATTCATCCACTTCTGATGTTCGGGTACACCCCAGTAATCGAAAATTGTCGTGCGACCATCTTCACCATTAAAGCCTTCCTTGCCGGCACCGGGCTCACCCACCTCTTGTCCAAAGTAAATCATAACCGGGCCTTTATCGATGGTGGCGCTGATTACCATAGCCGGTACGGCCTTCCAATAATCACCTGAAAATTGAGGCGAAGCGATTCGTTGCTCATCGTGGTTTTCTAAAAAGTGCAACATGGCATGGTTAATACCCTCCAGACTTTTTTGAATGCCCGGAATATGCGCAGTGCTTGAGTGCTTGTTCATAAGCAAGCGGAGGGTATCATACAGTTGAACCTTGTCGTATAAGAAATCAAAGCGACCGGTTTCAATGTAATTGCGGTATTGACCGGGGTTGTAAATTTCCGCGATAAAAATAATTTCGGGATTTACGGCCTTTACTTGAGGGATGGCCCAATGCCAAAATTCCACAGGCACCATTTCAGCCATATCGCAACGGAAGCCATCAATGTTTTTGTTAGCCCAATACACAAGAATATCCTTCATCTTCACCCAGGTGTTGGGAACCGGATCAAAATACGTTTTGCGATTATCCTGTATATCCACCCCATAGTTCAACTTGATAGTTTCAAACCATTCGTTAATGCCCGGGGTGGCGGTAAACTGATCATTGCCAGTTACCTTGGCAGGAAACTCTGAATATTTTTTATCTTCAGTCGCTACCGAATTAGCGCCCAATGCTGAATAGTTTGCCGGAGGTTGGAATTTCTGACCGGGTAAATAATAAAAGTTGTTAGACGCTTTAAAAGAAATCGAAGTGTCATCCTCTTCACCCAAATCTTTTACGCCTGCGGGCTTCGCATCACTCTTATACGCCCGAGCCACATGGTTGGGGACAAAATCGATAAGTACTTTCATACCCTGGGCATGTGTGCGTTCTACCAACTGATCAAACTCGGCCATGCGGTTTTTAACATCGGTCGCCAGGTCTGGATTAATGTCGTAATAATCTTTGATGGCATAAGGTGAACCCGCCCGGCCTTTGACCACATCCGCATCGTCCGGGGGAATGCCATACTCGGAATAATCCGTTAAAGTAGCATGTTCGATCACGCCTGTATACCAAATATGAGTTATCCCCAGTTCATGAATTTCTTTTAACGCGGCTTCATTGAGATCGGCAAATTTGCCTACTCCATTCTCTTCAACAGTGCCATAGGGTTTGTTGGTGGTTTTTTGATTTCCAAAAAGGCGGGTCATGATCTGGTAAACGATCATTTTTTGCGAGGTGATTTGCATAGGATTGGCATCAGGAATCTTTTCCTTAGGAGTTGAACAGGTTGTAAAAAGCAAAGCAATTACTATTAAAACACAGAATCTCATAAAGCTTTTTAAAAGCTACAAGATA
>JAEUUB010000106.1 GCA_016787745.1 Cyclobacteriaceae bacterium | reverse complement strand
GCCCATCAATATCAGCTTATTTCGGGAGAGCGAAGATTTCAGGCATCAAAATTAGCCGGACTTACGGCCGTGCCCGCTTATGTGCGTACTGCGGACGATCAGCAAATGCTGGAGATGGCGCTGATTGAAAATATTCAGCGTGAGAATCTAAACCCGATTGAAATTTCCTTGAGTTATCAGCGCCTTATCAGCGAATGCAATTTAAAGCAAGAGGAGTTGGGCGAACGGGTTGGCAAAAATCGGTCTACCGTTACCAACTACCTTCGCTTGCTTAAACTACCCCCTGATATTCAGATAGCGGTGCGCGATAATCGCCTAACCATGGGCCATGCGCGGGCCATCATCAATGTCGAAAATCCCGAGTCGCAGCTTTTCATTTTTAAAAAAGTACTGGCCGAGGATTTATCCGTGCGAAAGGTTGAGGAGTTAGCGCGGCAGCTCATGTCCGGTAATAAAGAAGCTGCTTCGACTACACCAACTCAATCAAAGGAAATTAATCAGCTACAATCCCGATTGTCATCACATTTTGGCACGAAAGTTAGTGTTAAGAGTGACGGTAAGAAAGGTGATATCAGAATCCCGTTTTTATCCGTTGAGGACCTTAACCGAATTCTTGAGATTCTAAAATTATAACATGCGCGAAGCCATTTTTGGCATCCTGTTGTTTTCGTTTACCGCGTGCTACTCGCAAGAGAATCACACAGACACTATACCGCATGGCAATCTGGCGGACACGATAGCGGTAGATACCCGACCTGTTGAGCCCATTGAATCGTATGCAACCCGGTTCAATCCACGTAAAGCCATGTTTTATGCGGCTGTGTTGCCAGGGCTGGGTCAGATCTACAATAAAAAGTATTGGAAATTACCCTTCGTTTACGGGGGCTTTGGGGTGCTGATTTATGTTGACAGCTTTTATCACTCCGAATACAAAAAATACACCAATCAACTTTTCGATATTATCAATGATCCGGATTCGGGGGGTGTAAGTCCGGAAGGTTTAACCGAGGATCAACTTCGGACTCTGATAGACAAAGCAAGGAGAGAGCGTGATTTCTTTATTATTTTAACCGGCATGTTTTATATCCTTCAAATTGTAGACGCGCATGTAGACGCACACCTGAAAGAATTTGATTTGAATCCAAAACTT
>JAEUUB010000055.1 GCA_016787745.1 Cyclobacteriaceae bacterium | reverse complement strand
TGCGGTTGCGGAAAGAATTAAAATCAGTGCCTATTTTTTATTCACTATAGTATTAACGGGATTGATCTACCCGGTACTGGGTAGTTGGAAGTGGGGTGGTGGTTGGCTCAACGACTATGGGTTTTACGATTTTGCTGGTTCTACTGTAGTGCATTCGGTAGGCGGTTGGGCGGCTTTGGCTGGCGTTATTGTGCTTGGCCCCAGATTAGGAAAATATGTAGATGGGAAAGCAGTAACCTTCCCCAACTCATCCGTGCCCTTGGCGGTGATTGGTGTATTCTTACTTTGGCTAGGATGGTTTGGTTTTAATGGCGGCTCCGTTCTTTCGGCCGATCCCGAATTGATCTCCTTAGTATGCGTTACAACTGCACTGGCTGCTTGTACGGGCGGATTGGGTGCGTTGGTCGCGGGCCTTTTTGCTTTCAAGCGACTCGACTTAGGTATGGTACTCAACGGAATCCTTGCTGGCCTTGTGGGTATTACGGCCGGGGCTGACCAAATGAGTCCTAACGAAGCCATGCTGATAGGACTACTGTGTGGATTGGTTGTGGTTTATGCAGTAATCTTCTTCGACAAAATTAAGATCGATGATCCAGTAGGAGCTATCTCGGTTCACTTAGTGTGCGGCATTATCGGCACCCTGGCAGTAGGCGTCTTGGGCAACCTGGCTGGCATGGATCAACTCATGAAACAATTGGTGGGTATTGGCTCATTTGCTTTAGGAGCTTTCCTTCCATCGTTGCTACTCTTTTTTATTCTAAACAAAGTAATGAAAGGAGGTATTCGGGTATCGGCTAAGCATGAGCAGGAAGGACTTGATAGTCATGAGCACGGCATGCGTGGATATACGATCACATTTGAAGATTAAAAAAATCACCACGGAGCCTCAGGAATAATTGCGTCACTCGCTGAGGTCTCCATGGCTTAGTTAAAAAATTAACCCTCAAAATTATGAAAAAAATAATGTTTGGATTTTCAGGATATGCAATGTTTGTATGTCTTATACTATCAGCGGGCATATCGAATGCTCAGGAGATAATTGTGGCATCGGCTTCTACAAATAAGCCGGTTGTTAAAGACGAAATCATAATAACCGAAGGCGACAAACTGGCAAAAGCCACGGAATCAAAAGCGGAAGATGATGAAGAACCCGCATTCACCTTTTCGGGATCGATTGACACATACTTCCATACCACCTTTAAAAATCAAAATTCTTACTATGGCGATGCTTACGCACCCTCTTCCTCCTTTGCTGATCTGAAAGGTTTTGGTATTGGTATGGTTAACCTCATTGCCTCCTATTCAGGCGACAAAGCCGGGTTTACTGCCGATGTGGTTTTTGGTCCAAGAGGGCAAGCTGCTGTATTTGGTACGGCCAGCGGCCAGGCGATCATCAATCAGGCATTTGCCTTCTATAAGTTTTCGGATAAGCTTACCTTAAACCTGGGTCAGTTCAATACCTTTTTAGGGTATGAAGTAATTTCTCCAGCAGTCAATTTTCATTATTCCACTTCTTATCTGTTTTCGTGGGGACCTTTCAACCATACAGGTGCGCGTTTAGACTATGCCAGCGAAAATGGATTGGTAGCTAAACTGGCTATCATGAACCCAACCGATCTCGTGGAGTTTAACCCCGTGAATACCTACACGCTTGGTGGGCAAATCGGTAAGACATCCGATAAAGGGGGAATCTGGGTAAACTTTCTTTACGGTGATCAGGACGGCACACTTGATCAGGATAATTCACAATACCTGGATGCATCCGCAGGAAGTTTGTTCCAGGCCGATGTAACCTTGGGGTATAACCTTACCGATAAATTCTATCTCGGCTTTAATGCATCGTCACAGAGTACTGCTACAGGCGAAGAAGTTGACATTAATGGAGATATTGTTTCTTCCGGAGGTGAATCAAGTTCTTTTCTTGGATTCGCAGTCTACCCAAAACTTACCTTGTCCGAAAGTTTTTCTGTGGGGTTAAGAGCGGAGTATTTCCAAATTAAAAATAATCATCTCGAAATCATCGGACTGGATAGTAACGGAGATGGAAGCGTGATGGAATTTACCTTATCCGGAAATTACAAAGTGGGCGGCCTCACTTTTATTCCCGAATTCCGCATAGATAAAACTTCGGAAGATTCTTTTTTCGAAGGGTCTACGGTGAAAAGCGTAATGCCTTCCTTAAACCTGGCGGCTGTATATAAATTTTAAACATTGTTTAACTATTAAATCTACTACCTATGTCTAAATCAAAACTCGAATACCTTTGGTTGGATGGATATGTGCCAACCCAAAGCTTACGAAGCAAAACAAAAATTGTAAGAAACTTTTCTGGTTCACTGGACGATTGCCCGATGTGGTCTTTCGATGGGAGTTCTACGGAGCAGGCACCCGGGGGTTCTTCGGATTGTTTACTAAAACCCGTAGCTGTATTTCCAGATCCGGCAAGAAAAAATGGATACCTGGTGATGACAGAAGTGCTAAGTCCGGATGGAACTCCACATCCCTCCAACGGTCGCGCCCTTATTGAAGATGACGATCGTGATTTTTGGTTTGGTTTTGAACAGGAATATTTCCTGTGGAATCCTGAAACAAATAAGCCTTTAGGATTTCCGGATAATGGATTTCCAGCACCCCAAGGTCAATACTATTGCTCTGTGGGAGCCAGAAATGCTTTTGGCAGATCCATCATTGAAGAGCATCTTGATTATTGCCTGGAAGCAGGTATAAATGTAGAGGGGATTAATGCTGAAGTTGCCCCCGGTCAATGGGAGTTTCAGGTTTTTGCAAAGGGAGCTAAAGAAGCTGGCGACCAGATGTGGGTAGCCCGCTATTTACTCGAGCGCACGGCCGAGAAATACGGAGTGGCAATCAACTGGCATTGTAAACCCTTAGGAGCTACCGACTGGAATGGTTCGGGAATGCATGCTAACTTCTCCAACTCTATATTAAGAGAGGCCGGATCAAAAGATGTCTATGACATGATTTGCAAAACCTTTGCTCCGGTGGTTAAAGAACACATTGCTGTGTACGGTGCCGATAATCATTTGCGTTTAACGGGTAAGCACGAGACACAATCAATTGATAAATTCTCATATGGCATTTCCGATCGAGGCGCTTCCATTCGAATACCCATTGCCACAGTAGAAAATGGCTGGAAGGGTTGGTTGGAAGATCGCAGGCCAAACTCGGCAGCCGATCCCTACAAGGTGGCCGCGCGCATCATTACCACGGTAAAGATGGCGGCCGAACCAGAGCCAGTGTGGGTAGGCTTGAATGGCAACGGAAAAGGGAGGTAGACTTTTTCGTTATATGAAGTGGAGGAGAAGCGAAAGCTTCTCCTTTTTTTTGCTGATAAAAACAAATTGATTGTAAAACAGCCTTTTGCTTCAATAACATCAAAAAACCGGGCGTTGATGAAAATATTTTCAGTTTTTTTTGACTTTTCGCACACGTTTGAAATTCACCGCTCGCATCTGCAATCCTGTCATTTTTTGTCGATTAGAACTTTCCAATAAACCCAACGCATGAAAAAATAATCCCCTTTTATTGGAAGTAGGTTTTGTCGAGACCCTGTTATAAAAAAACTAAAATAGTGGCAACTCACTAACAACCAACGGGTTATAAACAACCTATTGATTTTACCATTACATTTAGTAAACGTTTAAAAAGAAAGAGTATGGTAAAGGCAATGGATATTACTAAAAATGATCTTTTAAAGACCGAGTTAAAAGCCAAGTATGCAAGCCTGACGGATGCAGAAATTAATCAGATCAACAATTCGTTCGATCAGTTTATCGAAAGCATTTCGTTGAAGACGCACCAGCAAAAAGAAGTAGTTGCCAATGCGGTAGGCGTTTCGGTTGACTACGCAAAGTCAAAAACCATTTGATTTTTTTAAGGTAATACAAGAAAGGGAGAGGCGCAGGTTTCTCCTTTTTTTATGCGCATATAGAATTATGGCCTATAACGAAAAATTAGCCGATCGCATTCGCGAAGCCTTGGTGGAGGTACCTAAAACAACCGAGAAGTTTATGTTTGGTGGGGTATGCTTTATGGTAAATAAGAAAATGTGCATAGGTGTTGTAAAGGATGAAATGATGTGCCGGATAAACCCTGCTCGTCAGGAAGAGGCGTTGGATCAACCCGGAAGCAGGCTAATGGATTTTACCGGCCGGCCCATGAAAGGGTATATTTTTGTAAATACAGAAGGCCTGAAATCGAAACAAAATTTTTTGTATTGGATTAACCTTTGCCTCGAGTTTAATAGTGAGGCTAAGCCCTCAAAAAAGAGAACCAAAAAATAAATTCTCACATGCCTTTGATGGATTGTAGTGCAGCTTCTGCTGCATACTTTACGTCTCCGTTGCGCGATCCGGTAAGCACCCGCTGAATAGATTTCTCCGCTGGAGCCGCATCCTTTCCAATCTTTCCCAGCAAGGTGACTAACTGAAACTGAAGACCACCATTTTGCTCTGTTGTTTTGTCTAAGGCAATAATTAATGGTTGAACTGCCGGCTTCCCGATTTTTACCAATGCCTCTTTGGCAGCTTCAGTATCGTTGCCGTAATGAGGCAATACGGAAATCATATAGTCGATAGCTTTGACATTGTTTGTCTTACAATTGCCCAATATCTCAATGGCCAGGGTTTGTATGGAAGTAAGAGTATTACGGTCGTCCAGGCTGCGCTTGCTGAATAGAGATACAATAGTATTTTCGATTTTCTTAGGTTGGGCACCCATTAAGGCCAGCAACTTCATCACACGAAGCTGTTCAGCAAGATCGTTCCCTTTCAAGATGGCATCCGCTTCCTCCAGAGTTGGGATAACCCCGGCAATAGGAATAGCATACTTCACACAAAAGTTTATGCGATCCTCTTTCTGGCTCGCGTAAGGAGTTAGTAGCGCATATTCCGAAAATTTATTGCGGCATTGTTTAGTAAGCGTAACAAGATCATCCTCCCGATATACGTTTCTAATTTCTTCATTTCTGGATTCGTACATCGTAAGGTTAAATTTCCAGACAAAGTCATAGAGTTGCTCATGTGCTTTCGGATAGTCGTTTGCGTTAACAAAGGAGATCAACCAACTCATCAGAACTCTCTTTTGTGCATGCGATTGCTCATCGGCATACATAGATGTAAGCTCACTGAATACCGTACTTTTTAACTTATCATCGGTTATTAATTTTGAGGAGTATGTTTCATACACATGCTGGCGAAGTGGCTGATTGCTTTTCAATCCCTCCATCATTTCAACAAACGCAGTTTCATACGGAACGGGTCGTGGCAAACCGAGTTTACCCTCTTCGGCCAACGTAAAATAGGCGGCTATGCGTTTCTTCTGCTCGACTTCGGCATTGGTGGATTTGGCCAGCAGATAGTTGATGTAACTGGAGATCGAATAGTTACCCACCCGCCCCAAGGCCGTAAAGCTGGATTTCCATTCCGCCTCATCCACGGTTGCATCGGCCGATAGGTAGCGCACAATTTCATACGCCCGGTCATCTCCGGCCGGATAAGCAATTGTATCAAGCGTATGAAGCAGAAAATTTTTATATACCGGGGCATCAATTTTAAATCGGGTGAAGGAATACATCACATCATAATGAAGCTTGCCGCATTGATTATCGAACGGAGTTTTGAGTGCTTCATTTACAACGGTGGTTATTTTTTCAGGGGTTGATAAATCGTTAAGCCTGGGCCGAAACTCGGCAACCCGTTCTTTGCAAATTTCTTCCTTCGATTTTGGGGCGGTGCTTGCAGCCGTGCCGCTAAAAGTAATTTGTACAGTATTGCTCCCTGATTTACCTGCAGGTTCTGTTTCCGTACCCGGTGGTTGCAGAAAAAGCGCTGTCAGATTCTTATTCATTTTAATTCGTCCTAGGTAGCTAACAGTAATTTCTCCGGAGGTTACATCAATAACGCGAGCGCTTACTTCGATGTACGATTTTAATTTGGTGTAGGTACCTGAGAGTAACGCATCAATGGGCGCCAGTTGTCCGATCTTCAACGCGGCCGCAGGCTTCATTAAATCGGTAAGGATAAATTCATGTTCCTTTAAGATGGCATCCATGCGGGTGCGCTCAAACAGTTTCAGTTTTTCCGGATGCCCCGAAAGCAATCCAAGGATGGTTTCGGTAAGGTATTCGCCAAAGGCTGGTGATTGCTCCGTGGAGGAAGTGGTAGCCGTAAAAGGTACTACGGCCAACTTTTGAGGAAGTATGCCACCAGGCGAGGCTACAATTTTTTGAGCGAGCTCCTGCGTTATTGCCGGATAACTTTTCGGCTTTTGTGCTTGCAACGTAGCCGAACCTGCAAGGAGAAGAAGAACAAAAGGGATTTTCATGGACCCGTATGAAATAAGGCTCAAGTTAACCATATGAGGATATTCTCACCACTGGGATGCCACGGTGTGGAATAATTTCAACAACCGTTCTATAAGATTGCTTATTTCGGCTTGAAATCAGTAAAAATTTACCCGGCATTATTGGTGAGACAGATTAAGTCATAAACCAACACTACTATGGGAACCGCGATGTTTATTATTATCGGCTTACTTATGTGTCTTTCTGTCCTTGAAATTTTACAGTCATCAGAAGAGAGGAAAAACCCAAAACTGTAATCTCATTTTTTCCTTAGCTCTTCAATGTCTTTTAAGATTTGTAACACCAACGCCTCCGTTACGAGTTTGCCTTTTTCAACCGTGGCGAGGGTAGCATCGCCCCAGGTGCCACTGGGCGAATAGGTAGAATTTTTATTGGCTGGGTCGCGGGTTAGCCCGCGGCCGGTGCTCGGTGTATAATCCTTTACGGCCAGTTTCATATTTACCGCCTCAGGTTTCATATATAAGATCATAGAGGTTTCAATTTCATCGGCATGGGTGCCGCCTTCCTGTTTTGAAATTTTCTTCTCAAGATCGCTGATGCTCTTTAAATCTGTGAACTGCATCAGAATGCCTTGGGCTGCTAAGGTATCGCGCGCAGGAATAAGCGCGCGCACCGTGCTAATGCCGGTATTAAGAATATAAAACTTTTTGGGCCCATAATGCGCCAGGCTGCGGCAGATATCGACCACAAGATCGCGTGCGGTACTTAACCGCAAGGAAGTAGAACCAGGGTATTCCAGAAAAGAAGGATAAAAGTGATAGTTGATCATGGGCGCGATCACCACGTTGGCCTCCTGCAAAACCCGTTGTTGCAAATATTCGGCAAGGATCAAATCATTTTTTAATAATAAATGGGGTCCATGTTCTTTTGCTTCTGCCCCTAAGGGTATCACCAC
>JAEUUB010000036.1 GCA_016787745.1 Cyclobacteriaceae bacterium | reverse complement strand
TTTTTGCGAGCCTGTGGGATTGGAGATGTTTACAATCTCATGATAGGCATCGTACATCATAGGACGAATAAGCTGGTTGAGGCCGGAGTTGACACCCACAAAAGTTACCGAAGGTGTGGATTTCACCACATTGGTTTTAGTCATAAGTGTGCCCGCTCCACTAACCAGGTATTTTCCGGGTTCTATCCAAAGTTCGAGTTTTCGGCCATAGCTTAAATAAAATTCTTTAAACGCCTTCCCCAACTTCAACCCCAGATCATACACGTTAGTTACCATGTCACCTTCTTTATAGGCTACCTTATATCCACCGCCAAAATCAATGAATTTAAGGGCCGGAAAATCGCGGGCAATACCAAAAAGAATTTCAGCCATTTTCAGGAAGACATCTGTTTCCGTTATTTCCGAGCCCGTATGAATGTGCAATCCATTTATAACAATGTTGTGCTTTTGAGCCAGTTCCATAATCTGCGGAAGCTGGTACACCGAAATGCCAAATTTAGAGTTGCTGTGGCCCGTGGAAATTTTATAGTTGCCTCCGGCCATAATATGTGGATTGAGACGAACACAACAGGGATATGTATTCCCGTATTTCTTGCCAAACTTCTCCAACACGGATAAATTATCCAAATTGATAGTTAACCCTAGCGATACGCCCTCCACTATTTCTTCAAAGTCAACACAGTTGGGAGTGTACATAATTTCGTGAGCAAGATATCCTGCGCCTAACGCCAGTTGTGCTTCCTGAATGGATACAACATCCACCCCGGCACCTTGTTTCTTTAATAGTTTTAAGATTGAGATATTGGTGAGCGCTTTGGCTGCATATTTTATCCGTACATCGGTGTCCGAAAAAGCATTTTTAAGACTCTTCAGTTGCTCACTGATTTTAGTCGCATCGTAGATGTAAAGGGGCGTTCCAAACTCTTTGCAAACATCGGCTACGCTAAGTCCTTGAATGGTATATGTTCCGTTAGTTAGTTCCATAAGAAATAAAGGTCAAATATATCAGTTGAAATTCTATCCCAACATGCTATCCACTCACTTTATTTAGCTGAGGGTGTTATCTTCGCCCAATGAAATTATTTTATCGTCAATCGGGGACTGGCAAACCTTTAATCATTTTGCATGGATTATTTGGCTCATCCGACAATTGGTTTTCACTTGCTAAAGTATTTGCCGAGAAATACGCTGTGTATTTGGTTGACCAACGAAATCATGGGCAGTCGCCACAAAGTGACGAGTTTAATTATAAACTATTAGCGGAAGACTTATATTCGTTTATCCACGAGCATAAGCTGAACACTCCATACATTATAGGACATTCGATGGGGGGAAAAACCGCAATGAATTTTGCAGTTAAGTATCCTGATCAATTGGAAAAACTGATTGTTGTTGATATAGTTCCCAAAGCTTACCCTGTACATCACGATCACATTTTAGATGGACTGAAAAGTATCAACATTGATGCACTCACCTCACGTAATGAGGCGGATACTATTTTAAGTAAACAAATACCTGAACCTGAAGTGCGGCAGTTTTTACTCAAAAATCTTTATCGAACTTCTGAAGGAAGATTTCAGTGGCGGGTAAATCTTAACGCCATTGATAAGCACATTGAAGAAATTGGTGCGGGTATGCAGCACTCAGGTACGTTTCAGGGGCCTACGTTATTTATTAACGGGGCGCGCTCCAATTATTTTAAAACGGGCGATGAATCCCTTATTCGTTCCTGTTTTCCATCGGCCAAAATTATTTCGCTCGACACCGGACATTGGGTGCAGGCTGAAAATCCGGGAGAGTTTGCCAGGACGGTTACCACTTTCTTAGACAATGACTGATGGCTGCTCCAGGTAAATTATATCTCATTCCCAATGTTATTTCCGAATCGACACAAGACAAAGTAATTCCTGCAGAGGTAAAACAAATACTTTCAGAGATTGCCCACTTTCTTGCCGAAGACATTCGCACCGCCCGTAGGTATCTGAGTGCTCTTAAAATCTATGAGTCTATTGAAGTCTTACAGTTTCAGGTTTTGAATAAGGACACTTCCGCTCTTGAATTGCCCCTTTTAATGAAGCCCATTTTCGAGGGTCATTCTGTGGGGGTGATCTCTGAATCCGGCTGTCCGGGAATTGCCGACCCGGGAGCCATGGCGGTAGAATACGCGCATCAACACAATATTAAGGTTGTTCCCTTAGTTGGTCCTTCTTCCATTTTATTGGCACTTATGGCTTCAGGGTTAAATGGCCAACGCTTCGCCTTTCATGGTTATTTGCCCATTGACGAAAAAGAAGCTCATCAAAAAATTAAAGAACTTGAACAAGAATCAAGAGCTAAAAATCAAACTCAAATTTTCATTGAAACTCCTTATC
The DNA here is from genome assembly GCA_016787745.1 of Cyclobacteriaceae bacterium. GTDB lineage: Bacteria > Bacteroidota > Bacteroidia > Cytophagales > Cyclobacteriaceae > ELB16-189. The sequence continues at coordinate 1,242 of JAEUUB010000036.1, read as the reverse complement.
GCAACAATTCCGTGTATACCCATTTTTTAAAAAGCCTTCAAGCAACCACAAGACTAACGGTTGCATTGGATTTAACTGGTAAAAACCAAACTGTGTTAAACAAGACAATAAATCAGTGGAAAAAAGCAAATGTCAAATGGCCCAAGAGTCCTGCTGTTTTCTTGTTTCTTGCATAGTCCCATTAATTCAAGTCGGTTAACGCTTGACATATAATCATACTTATTATCTTTGCCCCCTTAATTGAATCCATTATAAATTATGCCTTATTTATTCACTTCCGAATCGGTATCTGAAGGTCATCCGGACAAAGTTGCCGATCAAATCTCTGATGCGCTCATTGACTATTTTTTAGCCTATGACGCTAACAGCAAAGTTGCGTGCGAAACCCTGGTGACTACCGGCCAGGTGGTACTGGCAGGCGAAGTAAAATCCGAAGCCTATCTCGATGTACAGGACATCGCCCGTGAAGTAATCCGGAAGATTGGGTACACAAAAAGTGAATATATGTTTGAGGCCAATAGCTGTGGTATTTTTTCTGCCATTCACGAGCAATCGGCACATATTAATCAGGGTGTTGAACGCAAGAAAAAAGAAGATCAAGGTGCGGGTGACCAGGGAATGATGTTTGGCTATGCCACCAACGAAACGGATAACTATATGCCATTACCGCTGGAGCTTGCGCATTTGTTGTTAAGGGAGTTGGCAGTTATTCGAAGAGAAGGAAAGGTGATGACCTACTTACGCCCAGACGCTAAATCGCAAGTGACCATTGAATATAATGATGATAATAAACCCCAGCGAATTGACGCTATTGTAATCTCCACCCAGCATGACGATTTCGCCAAAGATGCGGTAATGCTGAAAAAGATCCAGGAGGATGTTATTAACATTCTGGTGCCACGCATTATGAAAAAACTGCCGAAGCGCACGCAAAAGTTATTCAACAGCGAAATCAAATATTTTGTAAACCCAACCGGAAAATTTGTGATTGGAGGTCCGCATGGAGATACCGGCCTTACCGGAAGAAAAATTATTGTGGATACGTACGGAGGTAAGGGAGCACACGGTGGGGGCGCCTTTTCTGGAAAAGATCCATCTAAAGTAGATCGTTCGGCTGCTTATGCAACAAGGCATATTGCCAAAAACCTGGTTGCTGCCGGTGTTGCCGATGAAGTTTTGGTACAGGTGGCTTATGCGATTGGCGTGGCTAAGCCGGTGGGTTTATACGTTAACACCTACGGA
>JAEUUB010000008.1 GCA_016787745.1 Cyclobacteriaceae bacterium | reverse complement strand
ATTTGTCGTTCCTGTTAAAGTCGGAGTTGTGTAGGAGGCACTAGTTTGTCCAGCAATAGCAGTTCCTCCGGTGGCTACAGTGTACCAACGATATTGTCCGACAGTTCCTCCGGCCGCGTTGAGCGTAACAGTTCCGCTTCCACAGATCGCTGCACCGGTTGTAGTAGGCGCAGCAGGAATTGTGTTGATGGTTGCCGTAACAATAGTGCGATTACTTTCACAAAGTCCATTGTTGATGGCTACATAATAATTTGTTGTTCCGGTTAGAGTTGGCGTTGTGTATGTAGCATTGGTTTGCCCTGCAATAGCCGTGCCCCCGGTGGCTACGGTGTACCAACGATATTGTCCGGCCGTTCCCCCTGCTGCAGAAAGTGTTACTAGTCCAATACCACACCTTGCAGCACCTGTTGTAGTAGGCGCAACAGGAATTGTGTTGATGGTTGCCGTAACAATAGTGCGATTACTTTCACAAATTCCATTGTTGATGGCTACATAATAATTTGTCGTTCCTGTTAAAGTAGGTGTAGTGTAAGTTGCCGCAGTTTGTCCAGCAATAGCAGTTCCTCCGGTGGCTACGTTGTACCACCGGTATTGTCCGGCTGTTCCTCCGGCCGCAGAAAGTGTTACTAGTCCAGTACCACACCTTGCTGCGCCTGTTGTTGTAGGCGCACCGGGCAGTGTGTTAATGGTAGCGGTTACAATAGTGCGATTACTTTCACAGGTTCCGTTGTTTAGGGCCACATAGTAACTTGTCGTTCCCGTCAGCGAAGGGGTTGTGTAAGTAGCATTAGTTTGTCCGGCTATGGCGGTGCCTCCCGTGGGTACAGTGTACCAACGATATTGTCCGGCCGTTCCACCGGAAGCGCCTAGTGTTACCGAACCGCTTCCACATCTTCCTGCACCTGTAGTTGCAGGAGCTGTAGGAGCTATGGAAGTTAAGACTGTAAATATGACTAAATTGGTACTATTGCCTCCGCCAGGATTTGTTACATAACAATAGTAGTAGTACGTTCCCACCGCAAGCGTTCCAGTGTTAACACGTAAGGTGTTAGTGTTCACACCCGAATATGTTGCATTATTGGTAAGAGGAGTTTCACAGAACTCGCACGAAAGAGTGGGTTTACTGTACCATTGATAATTTAACGAGGAACCTCCTGCGGTGAAAGGAATCGTTGCCTGAATATTTCTGCAATAACTAACCGGTGACGCTGGCTGCGTTAAAATACTGGGTGGAGGTGGCCCTTGAGCGGATAGTTCCATGCCCCGGCAAAGGAGGAGAAAAAATAATATGACAAATCTTTTCATCAGCGCAATGATTTGGACCACGCTAAAACAGACGGAATGATAGAATATTAAAAGTATAGAATCCTCTGGAGAGGTAGAGTAATCAAATCTAATGAATTTTTTCCAAAAAAGAGCAGATGGCCCCGGATTCAAAAGTTATCTTTTTAATACTAAATACCCGGTTTGTGTACTTCCGTTGGATTTAAAAAAGATTTTATAGAAGTATGTACCTGAGGGTAATTCATTTCCATTATTATTCAATCCTTTAAAAACGTTTGTAGTGTTGTTGTAATCATCAATCTCAAAAACTTTGCTTCCCCAGCGGTTGTAGATGCTCACGGTATTATTCTGGGTATCAGGCAGCGCATCAATGTTTTCAATGATGAGTATATCGTTTAGCCCATCGCTATTGGGCGAGACTGCATTGTATACGCTAATAGCCAGGGACTCTACAACCTCAATTTCCAAAACCTGCTGTGCGCAAGCGCCCACCAGGTCGCACACTTTTATCGTAAGTTGATCGGTACCAACGAATGCGTTCCCCGCGTAATTGATCGTCAGAATTCCATTCGTCAGGGTGACGCTAGCGCCACTCAATGGTCCGGCTGTCACTTCAAATGAGTTAAGGTCAAGATTGTTGTCCGCATCAGTAACTAACTCGGTTAAGTCGATGGTAACAAGACCGCCTGCTGCTATGTTGGTTTG
>JAEUUB010000948.1 GCA_016787745.1 Cyclobacteriaceae bacterium | reverse complement strand
TACCGAACAGACTAATTATATTATGGTGCGGTCGGCTTTCGAAAAGGATATCACGTATCGTGACAGCACATTTTATGATGCCTCCACCTGGTCGCTTGTGCATGCTTTTAACATGCCACATGCCGAAGTAAAGGGAGCGTTTACAAAAGGGAATCAGGTAAAAGAAACACCGGTCAGAACCTTACGGCCGGTAACCAAAAGTAATTATGCCTACTTAATTGATATTACGGATTATAATGCACACAAAGCAATTTTCACTTTGCAATCAAAAGGGGTAATTGTTCGGACCGGATTTAAACCATTTAGTTCCCTGGTTAACGGAGTGGAAAAAAGTTTTCCGCACGGATCCTTAGTAATACCAGTGAAGCAACAGTACATTAATGCAGATAAATTATTTGATGCTATAAAGGAAACCAGTACTCTGGCAGGGGTTGAGATTTATTCGGTTGAAACCGGATTAAACGCGAAAGGAGTAGATTTAGGTTCGGGCTCTATCAAAACCATTAAGGACGTAAAAGTGTTGATGCCTATTGGTGCCGGTGTTTCAGGGTATGAAGCTGGCGAAGTATGGCATTTATTGGATCAGCGCATTGGGATGCCAATTTCTAAGGTGGATTTGTTGAATTTTTCCAGGGTAAATCTGAACGATTACAATGTGTTGGTGATGGTAGGGGGAAATTATCCAATCGATAAACCTACTTCAGAGAAAGTAAAAAATTGGGTTCAATCGGGGGGTACTTTAATAACTTTGAAATCAGCAAATGATTGGGTGATTAAGCAAGGCATTGTTAGTGAAAAACTAATTCCTATCGATACTATTAAAAATCCTAAACGCGTTGACTTTGAGTTGGCAAGCGATACGGAAGGAGCAAAACTAATTGGTGGCTCCATCTTTCAAGTGGACCTTGATATTACAAACCCTATAGGATTTGGATACACCGATCGCAAAGTTTCCGTTTACCGTAACGGACGTACTTTTTTGCAGCCTTCCAAAACGGCCTATAACACCATTGCACAATACACATCCTCACCTTTAATTGGTGGGTATATACACAAGACCGATATAAAGCGTGTAGCGAACTCGGCTGCGGTGCTGCTTTCACCCGAAAGCCAGGGTCGCGTGATTATGTTTGCCGATAATCCCAATTTTCGCGGTACCTGGTACGGCACCAACAAAATGTTTCTGAACGCATTATTTTTCGGATCCTTGATATCTTTACCCAATAATCAGGGTGAAGAATAGAATCCTGGGAAAGAACGGATCTATCATTCAACTATTTTCACTGCATTTTCATCCTCACAGGAAAATCTTGTGGTTACACGCCTTTTAGTTTTAGGAATACTCTTGTCTGTAGGGTCACTCTATGCACAGAAGTTATATACGGGTATCGTGGTGGATTCTGCGCAATTAACCAATCTTCCCGATGTTCATGTGGCTGTAAAGAACAAAGGAAAAGTAACCGGCACTAATTCAACGGGAGGCTTTCTTATTTACGCGCAACCGATCGATACGCTTGTTTTTTCATCCATCGGATATCTTACCACCGAAATTCCACTACGCTTTGAAGAAGAGTCGCTTTTTGTTTTGTTGCGGGAGGATCGAATTCTTCTCAGTGAAATCACAGTGAAATCAACGCGGCTGTATCCCAACCAGATAGTAGATAAAACAAAAACCGCCCCCCGAAAAATGTCTGGGTTAGACGGATTCATTTCACCTATGGATTATTTTCTAAAATCAGAGCGTGAAAAACGAAAACTTTCGCGGGTAGTGGAAGAGAACAACCGAACACAAACTTTTCGACAGGTTATTACCGATCCCGATGTAAAAGCAATATTTATGTCGGATTATGAAGTTAACGAACTTAGGTATTACCAAATCATAGAAAAATTCAATATCCAGCGCGGAGCTGTACATTATTTCACTGACCCCGATGCTATTATGGAGTCGCTCCATGATTTTTTCAGCAAGTACGAATATTGAATTTATGGCCACTTTTTGATAAAACAGAAATCAAAGGGCGGCACGCTAAATCCATAAATTAAGACTATCTTTGCGGCCTCAAAGTCAAAAAAAGGCGCGGAAACCAACATTTATGGAAGTAAGTAAGATTAGAAATATAGCGATTATCGCTCACGTTGACCATGGAAAAACTACCCTGGTCGATAAATTATTGCATGCAGGTCATGTTTTCAAGGATCATGAAAATCCAGGTGAATTGATTATGGATAGTAACGATCTGGAGCGGGAGCGCGGTATTACCATTTTAGCTAAAAACGTTTCGGTACGCTACAAGGATTATAAGATTAATGTAATTGACACACCGGGCCACAGCGACTTTGGGGGTGAGGTTGAGCGGGTTTTGAATATGGCGGATGGTTGTCTGTTGCTTGTGGATGCCTTTGAAGGCCCTATGCCTCAAACCCGTTTTGTATTGCAGAAGGCCTTGCAGTTGGGTCTTAAACCTATTGTTGTTGTTAACAAGGTAGATAAGAAGAACTGTACCCCGGACGAGGTGCATGAATCAGTATTTGATTTGATGTTTGCTTTGGATGCAACCGAAGATCAGTTAAACTTTCCCACCTTTTATGGTTCGGCTAAGCAAGGCTGGATGAGTGCCGATTGGAAGAAACCAACCACCGATATCAACGCGTTGATTGAAGGAATTATCGAATACATACCGGCCCCTAAAATTGATGAAGGTACAACTCAGTTGCTCATTACTTCCCTCGAGTACTCTTCGTTTGTGGGTCGTATTGCCATTGGCCGGATTCAGCGTGGCAGTGTGAAGCCCGGTCAGCAGGTAGCTTTGGTAAAGCGTGAAACGGGTGCGATTGTAAAAACCCGGATTAAAGAAGTGTACGTGTTCGAAGGCTTCGATAAAAAGAAAATGGAAGAAGTGAAAGCCGGAGAAATCTGTGCTTTAGTGGGTTTGGAGGGATTTGAAATCGGGGATACCGTGTCTGATATTGATAAACCAGAAGCCCTGAAGTCAATTGCTATTGATGAGCCTACCATGAGTATGCTTTTCACAATTAACAATTCCCCTTTCTATGCGAAGGAAGGTAAATACGTTACCTCTCGTCATATTAAAGATCGCCTTGAAAAGGAACTTGAAAAAAATCTCGCTTTACGATTGGGAGAAACAGGGTCAGCCGATAGTTTTATGGTGTTTGGCCGTGGGGTGTTGCATTTGTCTGTACTTATCGAAACCATGCGCAGAGAGGGATACGAACTTCAGATTGGCCAGCCGCAGGTTATTTTTCGTGAGATTGATGGTGTAAAGTGCGAGCCTATTGAAGAGTTAACCATCGACTTACCGGAGACCGATGCCGGCAAGGCAATTGAAACGGTTTCCATGCGCAAAGGTGAAATGTTAAACATGGAACCAAAGGCCGATCGTATGATTTTAAAGTTCCTGATTCCGTCAAGAGGAATTATGGGATTAAGAAACTATTTGTTAAACGTTACCGCAGGCGAAGCCGTGGTAACCCATCGCTTCAAAGAATATCAGCCTTACAAGGGCGAGATCCCGGGTCGTATCAACGGTTCTTTAATTGTTATGGAACAAGGAGAAGCAATTCCCTACAGTTTACATAATCTGCAAGACCGGGGTAAGTTCTTCATCAATCCAGGCGAACCGGTTTACGAAGGTCAGGTAATTGGTGAACATAGCCGGGGAGGCGATTTGGTAATCAACGTTACCAAAACAAAAAAACTTACTAACATGCGCGCCTCTGGTGCGGATGAAAAAATGAAAATTGCCCCTCCGCTTAAACACACGCTGGAGGAAGCGTTAGAATATATTCAGGCGGATGAATATGTGGAAGTAACTCCTAAATCGATTAGGTTGCGCAAAATTTATTTGAACGAAAACGATCGTAAGCGTGATCGAAATCGGAGTATGTCAAATGTATAGGAGAGTAAGTCTGATATTGTTTGTAAGCGCAATTACCTTAACGGGATTTTCTCAAAATCCGAAGTGGGCCGCGTGGGAGACTCAGGCCGATACGTTAATGAGTCGGGAGGATTTTAAAGGGGCGATTAAACTTTACACAAAAGTGATTAGCGCCTCAAAGCTTAAAGAAAAAACTTCTTATAGGCCGTTGTATAAAAGAGCCGTTGCGTATTATAGTTCCGGAGATTTTAATAATGCGATTGCAGACATGAATCGCTTCATTCCTGAGTTTCCGGAGAATTATCAGGCTCGTATTCTTAGGGCGCTTTCATACCGCGAGTTAGACGATTTGGATAGTCAGCTGACCGATGTGGAAAAGGCACTTGAATTAACCGGAGGCGAGCCTCAGATTTTGAAGTGGCGTGCCGGTTTATTGATGGAGAAAAATGAGTATCAGCAAGCCAAAGAAGACTTGTTGATCGTCAAGCAATTTCAGGACGATCCGGAAGTAGAAATGAATCTGGCATTTGCCTATTACTCCCTCGAAAAACCCGACAGCGCCCTGATGGCTATTAATAAATCCATTGAATTGGATGCTACATTTGCACCTGCTTATCTCTATGGCGGATCTTTTTCATTAGAAGAAGAAAATTATGAGTTAGCGCTCAAGTATCTGGATATCGCGCTAAGACTTGATCCGGAGAATGTGACCGCGCAATTTTATAAGGGCATTGCGTTAGTTGAGCTTAAAAAAGAAGCAGAAGGTTGCCGCTGTTTAACCAAAGCTTTTATGGCCGGGCAGGACGATGCCGGAGATTATCTGAAGCAATATTGCTACGGAGTTGAAAAATAGCAGGTAAGCCACTTCCTTTATAATCCGCTTCTTTCGTTTGTTCTCTGATCGGATCGCATTATTTTTGCGCATGCCTGCGTGCCGGAAATGCCGCACGATGGCAAACAGGCATGGCAGAGCAAATACTCATTCTTGATTTCGGGTCTCAATACACTCAATTAATCGCACGCAGAGTTCGCGAACTAAACGTGTATTGCGAAATCCATCCATACAATCATATTCCCGAAGTAACAGCTTCTATAAAAGGAGTGATTCTCTCGGGCAGCCCTTGTTCCGTACGCGATAAGGATGCCCCTGATATAGACTTGAAGCAATTTGGTTCATTGCCCGTTTTAGGGGTTTGCTACGGGGCGCAACTATTGGCCCACAAGAGTGACGGCACCGTGTTGCCGAGTCAGATTCGCGAATACGGGCGCGCGCGACTTACATCGGTAAATCATCATAACGAATTGTTAAAAGAGATTTCACTTGATTCACAGGTGTGGATGTCGCATGCCGATACGATCGAATCCATTCCGGATCAGTTTGAAATTATTGCCAGTACCCCTTCCGTAAAAATTGCTGCCTTTCATTTAAAAGGCTCGAAGACTTACGGTATTCAATTTCATCCGGAGGTAACACACACGCTGGAAGGCAAAAACCTTTTGCGGAATTTTGTTGTGCACATTTGTGATTGCGCGCAGGATTGGACGCCCGATCAATTTGTAGAAACGGCCGTAGCGGATCTAAAGAAAAAATTAGGTTCCGACAAAGTGGTGATGGCCCTGTCGGGCGGGGTAGACTCTACGGTGGCTGCCATGTTAGTGCATCGGGCTATTGGAAAAAACCTTTATTGCATTTTTGTTGATAACGGATTACTTCGCAAAGGCGAGTTCGAGCAAGTATTGGCATCTTATCGTGGCATGGGCCTGAACATTAAGGGGATTGATGCGAAAGATAAATTTTACAAAGCACTCCATGCGCTTAGCGAGCCCGAGGCCAAGCGCAAGGCGATTGGCAGAACGTTTATTGAAGTTTTTGATGTGGAGGCGCATCGTATTGAAGATGTAAAATGGTTGGGGCAGGGTACCATTTATCCCGATGTAATTGAATCTGTATCCGTGAAGGGGCCTTCGGCCACAATTAAGTCGCATCATAATGTGGGCGGATTGCCAGAGAAAATGAAAATGAAAGTGGTTGAACCTTTAAATACACTTTTTAAAGATGAGGTTCGTTTAGTGGGTAAGACGTTGGGTATAGATCCTACCATATTAGGAAGGCATCCTTTTCCAGGTCCGGGATTGGCTATCCGAATCTTAGGAGAAATTACCCCGGAAAGTGTTCGGATTCTTCAGGAAGTTGATGACCTCTTTATATCCGGGCTTCGTACACATGGGTTGTATGAAAAAGTATGGCAGGCAGGTGCGGTATTGTTACCGGTTTATTCGGTGGGGGTTATGGGCGATGAGCGTACCTACGAGCAGGTGGCCGCGTTGCGGGCAGTGGTAAGCGTAGATGGTATGACGGCCGATTGGGCACATCTTCCGCATGAATTTTTAAGTGAAGTTTCTTCCGATATTATTAATAAAGTTAAAGGCGTAAACCGGGTGGTTTACGATATCAGTTCAAAGCCCCCGGCAACCATAGAATGGGAATAGCGGCTTAATTATTGATTCACTATATTGGACCTTACCAAGTGTAAATAGAAATGATCGGTCGGCTGAGTAAATTTTATATAATCTTACCTTTTTTATTTTTGTGTTTGTTCCAGGCGACAGCGCAGGATTTTAAGAGGCAGTATCGCCAGGCCAAAGATCTATTTGAAGAAGCCAACTACAGTGCTGCGATGGAGGCGTTTAAAGCGCTCACCGTTTATGATCAAGCCAATCCCTATCCAGAGTATGCATCGTACTACTATGCGTTATCGGCCGAAAAGCTGGGTTATGCTTCGGTGGCAAAAGACATGCTGCTTCAAATAAAAAAATTGTATCCAACCTGGGATCAATTGAATGAAGTAAATTATTGGCTGTGCAAAATCTATTTTGAACAAGGACAGTATTTTCAAGGCCTATTAATTGCCAGTCAAATCACAGACCCTGCTTTTCAATCGGGGATAAATAATCTAAAGCGGGTTTACCTCGCCAAAATCGATGATATAGAAACTCTTAAAATGATTTTGGAGGAATATCCCTCCGAAAAGGAAGCAGCGCGCGCGTTGGTAAAATTATTGGGTAAGCAACCCATTCATTTACAGGAAACAGAATTGATTAATAGTCTCTTGATAAAATTTGATTTACCCCGCGAACAACTAATCACTATTGAGGTACCTAAACCGATTTTAAAAGAGACCTATCGCGTGGCGCTGATCATGCCCTTTTTGGCAGCAAGTCTTGATCCTTCGCCCGTAAAAAAGCGAAACCAATTTGTTTTGGATTTATATGATGGGATGAAACTGGCAGCCGATACCCTTTCAAAGATGGGTATCCGCCTGGAATTACTGGCCTACGATAACGAACGCAATAATAATGTTACCAAAAAGATTGTTGGGTATGAAGAGTTGAAAACAGCCGATCTTATTGTGGGCCCTTTGTTCCAGGAGGTTTCGGAACCGATACAGGAATTTGCTCTTGCCAATCAAATTAGTCTTAGTGTAAATCCTATTTCAAATAATTCAGATTTAATTGGTAAAAGCCCGTTCGCATTTCTATTTCAACCGAGTCATGAAACAATAGGGATTCGCTCCGCTGAGTGGGTAGCAAGAAATGTTAATCGTAAAACCTGCATGGTATACTATGGCGAGGGGGTAAAGGATTCGGTAATGGCATTTAATTTTATAAAACGTGCCCTCGAACTAGGGGTTAATATTGTATATGCCGAGGAAGTGCGGGGAGAAACATCGGTCAGTATATTAACCACGCTGGCATCCGCCACGGAGTATGACGAATGGAAGAATCCAACCCAGTTCAAGTTAAAGAAAGACAGCATCGGGAGTATTTTTGTAGCGTCTGATAATGAATTGATTTATTCCAAGGTGATCAATAGCGTAGAGACCCGCAGGGATTCCATTATTGTTGTGGGGCAAGAGAGTTGGTTGCAGGAAACTTCAGTTGACTATTCAAAGTTCGAACGCACACATGTTACACTTTCGTCTCCCAACTACCGATCGATGACCAGCCAGGCCTATGCTGACTTCAGACGGAAGTACCTCCAGAAGCATGGAACTTTGCCGGTTGAGTATGCATCCATTGGCTACGAGTTTGTTATGACCTTGGGACAAATTCTTGCGAAGTATGGCGCTAATTTTACACAAACCATGCCCCCCGAAACCTTTACTCCCGGAACGCTCTCTTTGGGCTACCAATGGCAAGAAAATCGTGACAATGGCAAGGTTCCATTCATTACGTTTAATTTGGGCAAGTTGGTAGTGACCGACTGAAAAATGACCTGAATAGCAGGAAATACTTACACCGGATGTCTTAATAAAGGCCCGTTTTACTACCTTTCAGCAGTCTTGAATCAACTACTTTTTACTATTTTTAAGGATTCAGTTATGAAAGCGATGCGATTCTTCACTTTTTTTACCGTCCTCATACTATTTCTTAATCAGGATTGGGTGTATGCGCAGGGTCAGGATGAAAAAACCGCTGTGGTCTTTGATGAGCTCTACGATGAGCCCTATGCAATCAATAAGCTTTTCATTGGCTTCCAGCCTTTATATGGAGAATTGTTTGCCACCAATGTGAATGCGGGTTATGGTTTAGAAGCGCATTATTATCATAAAACTAAATTTGATCTAAAGGCGCATTTCAGAAAAAGTTATACTAGCAAATTTTATGATTTTAACCGCGAGGTTGCATTAAAGAATAGCAATGTTGACAATACACCAGAGGTTTATAATTACTATGAATTGGGGGGAACATTTCATATTAAAGACTTTGATATAAGTTCTAAAACAAAAATTTTTCTTCATAAAAAGAATACATCCAGAAATAAATGGGCGGCTACAGTTCCTCTTTATGCAGAGGTTCCCAGTAAACTCAGAAAGATTTATGGAGCTCGCCTGGGAGGTATACTCTGGAACAGTACGGCCGATCTAAACCGGGTGCTGGAAGATCAGGGTTTAACGAATGCCGATCTTATAAATAGTGAAGGTATTGGATTGCCAGAAACATATGTTGATGAAAACGGGCAAACTCAGAATTTTAACGTGTTTGGAAATTTATATGCAGCCAATATTTATGTAGGAGGTTCATTATCCTTAATCAGAAATATCGCAGTAAGTTTTGATACCTATGAAGAAGGTCTGGATGATGGTATACTCACCTTCTTTGCCGATGTAATAATTGCCCCTTCTTTAACCCTGGATCCCGTAGTTTATAGCGGTTCCGAATATTCAACGGATGTCATTAAAACCAACATGATTGGTTTTCGGGCAGGCATGGAAGGAAAATTTAATCGCACGCTTAGTTGGTCGTATGGCGGAGAACTTGGCTATCGTCCATCCATTTCCGGACAAGGATTTTTCGCTCTCCTAAAAATATCGTTCCCGGTCTTCAGTTCTAATCTCGACAATAAAGTTGAAGCGTTCGGAAAATAATCAGTATGGTTCATGACATACTGATTACGAACATTAAGGAACTGGTTCAGGTAAGAGAAAGACCCATACAGAAAGTTAGTGGAAAGGAAATGAGTTACCTGCCGGTCTTGCGGGACGCGTTTCTGGTAATAACCGATGGGTTAATTCATAGCTATGGTTCAATGAAGGATTTGTTGCCCGATAGTACCGCGAAGCATTGCATTGACGCTACGGGTCGCTTTGTCTTTCCATCGTTTGTCGATTCACATACCCATCTTGTTTTTGCGAATCCACGCGAGGAGGAATTTGTGATGAAACTTAAAGGCGCCTCGTATGAAGACATAGCGGCTGCTGGAGGCGGAATTTTAAACTCTGCAAGAAGACTTCAATTGTTATCCGAGCAGGAGCTATTCGATCGAACGCTGCTGCGTGCCAAAGAGATAATCAGTACAGGCACCGGAGCTGTTGAAATAAAAAGTGGATATGGTTTAACCATCCACGATGAATTGAAGATGCTGCGTGTGGCGAAGCGGGTTGGCGTAGAAACACCCTTAACTGTAAGAACCACTTTTTTAGGAGCGCACGCGGTTCCTTCCGGAAAAACAAAAGAGCAATACATTACCGAAGTAATTGATGGCATGATTCCCGCAGTTGCCGCTGAAAAGCTGGCCGACTATATTGATGTGTTCTGTGAGACTGGATTCTTTACCGTTGACGATACGGAGAAGATTGTAGAAGCCGGGAAGAGGGTGGGGCTTACACCCAGAATTCATGCAAATCAGTTAAACCGATCCGGAGGCGTGCAAGTGGGTGTGAAGACCGGAGCTATTAGTGTCGATCATCTTGAAAACATCGGTGATGAAGAGATAGAAGTACTTAAAGGGAGTGGAACTATGCCGGTATCATTGCCGGGAGCAGCCTTTTTTCTAAATCTTCTTTTTACTCCCGCACGAAAGATAATAGATGCCGGGTTGCCACTGGCTATAGCTTCGGATTATAACCCCGGAAGTGCGCCATGCGGAAATATGCCGTTGATGATTTCGTTTGCCTGTATCAAAATGAAGATGACCCCCGAAGAGGCGATTAATGCGGCTACCATTAACACAGCCTATACACTCAACCTTTCGCAAACTCTTGGTACCATTACGGTAGGGAAGGTTGCCAATGTATTTATATCAAAGCCCATATCCTCCGTTGCTTCCATTCCCTATAGTTTTGGTAGCAATCCGGTAGATCAGGTGATCCTAAATGGGAAATTAATTTCAACAAACGCCACATGATAAAAGAACTTCAAATTCAATCCTTAATTCGGGATGTGCCCGACTTTCCGAAACAAGGAATTATGTTTAAGGATATTACCCCCTTGCTGGCGCATCCGGAAGCTCGTAAAAATGTAGTGGAGGAAATTGCCAATAATTATCAGGGGCAAAAAATAGATGCTGTGGCGGCTGTGGAAGCTCGCGGTTTTATTTTTGGATCGTTGTTGGCCGATGCGTTGGCCGTGCCCTTTATACCGGTTCGAAAGTCTGGCAAGTTGCCTTTCAAAAAGATTCAGGAAGAATACGCTTTGGAATATGGCAAAGCTTCGATAGAGATGCATGAGGATGCGATTCGGATCGGAAGTCGCGTGCTTATTCACGATGATCTGCTGGCAACGGGAGGCACGGCCTCGGCTGCTGCTACTATGATTAAAAAATTAGGTGGTGACGTGGTGGGATTTTCCTTTGTTATTAATCTGGCATTCCTGGAAGGGGACCGGATATTGACGGAACGTTTTGGCGTTAAGCCCCACTACTTAGTAAGCTATTAGATTAGATTTAATTTTTGGTCTACCTTTCGGGTATAAATATGTTTTAAAGGGCGATGAATGATGTTTTAAAAATCCCCATGTTCCCTTTATCTATTTTCCCTTTACCAGGAGAATTAGTTCCACTCCATATTTTTGAACCCCGCTATCGGCAACTTCTGGAAGATGCCGAATCAAGCGACATGGCATTTGGTATTTATTTTAATCACGTTTCCAATTTTGAGAAGCTGGGCTCTCTGGTAAAACTGGAAAGTGTGATTAAGCGCTATAAGACGGGTGAATCAGACATTATTGCTAAGTGCATCGATATTTTCTCGCTCAGTAAGATGTTTCGCACTTTTCGTGATAAGTTATATCCGGGGGGTGAGGTTGAGTTATGGCAGGTTGATACAGCCTACCCAATGGGAAAAAATCTTAGAAAATATTTTACCGAGTATCTAAACTTAAACCGAATTAATCATGCAGATAAAAGCATTTCGTTGTATGATGCCGCCAATGAATTGAATCTTGGTTTTGAAGAGAGATTGAAGCTTGTTCTCCAGGAGGAAACAAAGAAAGAACAATTTTTAATTTCCCGGTTAAAGTATCAGATCCAACTTTTGCATCAGGTGGAAAAAGCTAAAGACGTATATCATCTCAATTAGTTTCACTTTCGAAATAATTTAAAATTATTTCATCCGTTTTTCTATCGCCCACGTTTAGGGCCTCTTCATCACGAAAACATTCGTAATGATTTATTTAACAAACTTTAACATGGGGGCTGCAACAAATCCTGGACAACGTTCGTCCTAAGGATAAATAAAAATATTATGAAAGCATTTAGTTTACTTCTTGTCGGTGTACTTTTTAGTACAGGGGTGTTCGCAAATGGGATTGATGAGCCAGGAAAATCGGCTGCATCAGTGGCAGTAACAAATCCTTCGGGCGGTTCTTTGTTTAAATTATTTTACAAAGCCGAAGAGTCAGGAACCGTTAAGATTTCAATATTCAACACGAAGAATAAGCTTGTGTTTACAGAAACACTTCGTCATGTATCTGGCTTTTTAAGACCTTATAATTTTGACGGACTGGCCGCAGGAGATTATTCAATAGAAATTGAGGATAGCACCGGAAAGCGTGTTGAAGAGGTTACCTATGGCGCGGAGCATGTGGAAAAATTTGTTTCGTTGGTAAAGCTTGCCGAAGAAGGAAAGTACTTGGTGTCAGTAAATACGAAATCGGCCGATCATGTTAATATCAATGTATACAATGAGTTCGATCAGTTGATCCATAGTCAGGTAAAAAGAATTGAGGACAACTTTGCAGAAGTGTTGAACCTCAAGAACATTAACAAGTTTACGATTGAAGTATCCGATAGTCAGGGGTTATTGAAAAGCATTAAAAACTAATATCGGGTTACATGAATTTGAAGTCGCGGCCAAAAGTCGCGACTTTTTTTTTATACAGCCAATGCAATCGATTGGGAAGTAAAAAAAATTGGTTGACACTGCTTTTTGACCCTTAAAGCGGATTTTTTTTCTCTTGAGAGTAAATTTCTTTTCAACGAAGTACCGCAAACGATTTTTTATTTTAAAAATCAAGTTTACTTACAATAAACAACTATGCTTGTGGGTGCCCGTTACATTTGTATAAAAAAGAAAAACTATGAAAACTAAATCAATTCTTTTCGCTCTTGTAATGAGCATCGTCTCAGTTGCTGCTTTAGCCGCTGACCCTGTTGGACCTAAAGTGGTCGTGATTAATCAGAAAGAATCTGGTATTTATAAGGTAATCTATGCGGGCGAAAAAGCCGGAAGGGTTACCCTAAAGATTTATGACCAGAAAGGTTCTGTGCTTTTTTCTGAATCCCTAAGCAATGTTGATGGATTCATTCGCCCGGTAAATTTCAAAGCTATGGCGGCCGGTGAATACACCATTGAAGTTACAGATGCTTCCGGTAAACAAGTACAGAAAGTAAACTATGCCCTTGAAAATCAAATAAATTCAGTGCATGTTGCAAAAATCAGTGGCGAGGACAAATATCTTTTGGCTGTTGCAAACAATAACTCTGAAGAAATTAACGTTCGGATTTTTGATGGCAATAATAACCTGGTTCACAATGAAAACCTGGTTGTAAACGGAAATTTAGGGTTGGTGTATAACCTTAAGAATGTGAACGGTACACCCACATTTCAAATAACCAATGAAATGGGTACTAAAGTGATTAAGTAATTGAGATCCCCTTATAGAAAGGAGGCTATATCAAAAGTCATCTGGTCATCGCGGGCACCGACCCGCGATCCCATTTTTTTGAATAGATGATGGGATTCCGGCTCATGGCCGGAATGACATTTCAATCTTATTCGACTTTTGATACAGCTTCCTTTTTTTATGGAATGGATTTTACATATTCCTTCGGTATTGACCTCCTACTTCAAACAGGGCTTTTGTAATTTGTCCCAGGGAACAGACTTTAGCGGCTTCCATCAATTCTTCAAAGATGTTATGGTTTAGAACAGCCGCCTCCTGCACTCGTTTCAACATGCGTTCACTTTTATCCCCTTGAAAAGTATGTAACGTCTTTAGCATGCTTATCTGGTATTCTTTTTCTTCGGCAGTTGCCCGAATTACTTCCTGAGGTATGAGGGTAGGCGATCCTTTTGAACTTAAAAATGTGTTAACACCAATAATAGGATACTCGCCTGTATGCTTGAGCGTCTCATAGTACAAACTCTCTTCTTGTATTTTACCACGTTGATACATGGTTTCCATAGCACCCAGTACTCCACCGCGTTCGGTAATCCGATCAAATTCAGTAAGCACAGCCGCCTCTACCAGATCAGTAAGTTCCTCAATAATAAAGGATCCCTGCAGAGGATTTTCATTTTTTGTAAGACCTAATTCTTTGTTAATAATAAGCTGGATAGCCATAGCCCTTCGCACACTTTCTTCGGTGGGAGTAGTTATCGCTTCATCGTAGGCATTCGTGTGAAGCGAATTGCAATTGTCATAAATAGCATACAGGGCCTGTAAGGTGGTTCGGATATCATTGAAATCTATTTCTTGCGCATGCAACGAACGACCCGAGGTTTGAATGTGATACTTGAGCATTTGGCTGCGACTGTTCGCGCCATATTTATTTTTCATTGCCTTTGCCCAGATTTTTCGCGCTACTCTGCCAATCACCGAGTATTCAGGATCAATACCGTTGCTGAAAAAGAAGGAAAGGTTAGGGGCAAACTCATTGATATCCATACCCCGGCTTAAATAATACTCCACGTAGGTGAAGCCATTTGCCAGGGTAAAGGCCAATTGGGTAATCGGGTTGGCCCCGGCTTCGGCAATGTGATAGCCTGAGATAGAAACCGAATAAAAATTTCGTACTCGGTTGTCTATAAAATATTGCTGCACATCGCCCATCAGGCGCAAGGCAAACTCAGTCGAGAATATACAAGTGTTTTGAGCCTGATCTTCTTTGAGAATATCCGCTTGTACTGTACCTCGAACCTGGGTTAAAGTCTCGGCCTTAATTTTTTTATAGACTTCTTTAGGAAGTACCTGATCGCCTGAAACCCCTAATAACAAAAGTCCCAGGCCCTTGTTTCCTTTTGGCAGTACGCCCTGATAGGCAGGTCTCGTTCCTGATTTATAGAGGGTTTCAATTTTGGCTTTTACCTCTTCCTCCAGTCCATTTTTTTTGATGTACACCTCACACTGTTGGTCAATGGCGGCATTCATAAAATAGGCGAGCAGCATAGGGGCTGGCCCGTTGATGGTCATGGACACAGAAGTTTTCGGATCGGCCAGATCAAACCCACTATATAATTTCTTGGCATCATCGAGGCAACAAATACTTACACCCGAATTTCCAATCTTACCATAGATATCAGGACGGTAATCCGGATCGTTACCATAAAGAGTTACCGAATCAAAGGCTGTTGATAACCGCTTGGCAGGCATGGCCAAACTCACATAGTGAAATCTGCGGTTTGTTCTTTCGGGCCCCCCTTCACCGGCAAACATCCGCGTGGGGTCTTCCCCCTCTCGCTTGAAGGGATAAATACCGGCCGTAAAAGGAAATTCACCAGGTACATTTTCCTGCAATAACCATTTAAGAATATCGCCCCAACTTGAATACTTCGGTAGTGCAATTTTTGGAATGGGCAAATGGGAAAGTGATTCGGAATGCGTTTGTATTCCAATTTCTTTATCCCGGACTTTAAATTTGAAGATTGGTTCTCTGTAACTTTTTACTTTTTCGTTCCAGGTTTCAAGTAGTTTCCAGTTTTTAGGATCAAGATTCAGTTTTGTTTTGTCAAATTCACCCAACAATACTTTTTTAATTTCGCCTTGCGTTTCATTCAGGGATTCAATAGTCCTGGTAAGAGCAAAGAGTTTTTCGGCAACAGTCGATTGCTCAGTAACCCAGGCATCGTAGGTACGATTGTTTTCTGAGATCTCACTCAGGTATCGGGTGCGGTTGGGAGGAATTACAAAAACCTTGTCCGACATCTCTTGCGTAACGGTGAAAGTGGATTGAAACGGAGCTTTTGTTTTCTCCACAATCTTGTCCATCACCCGCTTGTAAAGTTGATTTGTTCCGGGGTCGTTAAATTGTGACGCAATGGTACCAAAAACAGGCATATCTTCCGGTTTTTGATCCCAAAGCTGATGATTGCGCTGGTATTGTTTTTTTATATCGCGCAAAGCATCCAACGCCCCGCGCTTGTCAAACTTGTTTAAGGCAATCACATCTGCAAAATCAAGCATGTCAATTTTTTCAAGCTGCGTGGCGGCTCCATATTCGGGAGTCATTACGTATAAGGAAACATCGCTGTGGTCAAGAATTTCTGTATCACTTTGGCCAATGCCCGAAGTTTCGATGATAATAAGATCAAATCCAGCGGCTTTTAAAATCTGAATGGCTTCCTTCACATATTGCGATAGTGCGAGATTGGATTGCCGGGTGGCGAGAGATCGCATGTATACCCGCGAATTGTTTATCGCATTCATGCGGATGCGGTCGCCTAATAAAGCTCCCCCGGTTTTTCTTTTGGACGGATCGACCGATACCAACCCAATGGATTTATCTTTAAAGTCAATTAAAAATCTCCTGACAAATTCATCTACCATAGATGATTTGCCAGCACCCCCGGTGCCGGTAATACCTAAAATCGGTGCGGGAGACGTTGCCGCTTTTTTATTGATCTCTTCAAAAATCTTTTGATGATCACTGTAATAATTTTCAGCCCCGGAAATTAGTTGGGCAATGGCAAGATGATTATCAACAGTCAACTTTACATTGTTAACTTGTTTTCCCGTGGGGTAATCACTTTGCTCCACCAGGTCGTTGATCATGCCTTGCAGACCCATGGCGCGTCCATCATCCGGAGAGTAAATTCGGGTAATACCATAGTCCATCAGCTCTTTAATTTCCCCGGGTAAGATAACGCCACCCCCGCCCGCGAAAATTTTGATATGACCGGCACCCTTCTCCTTTAGCAAGTCATGCATATATTTAAAGTACTCTATGTGCCCGCCCTGATAGCTTGTCATGGCTATCGCTTGAGCATCTTCCTGAATGGCGGTGTTTACAACTTCTTCAACACTTCTATCGTGTCCTAAATGGATAACTTCTACCCCGGTAGATTGTATAATTCTACGCATAATGTTAATCGCTGCATCATGCCCGTCAAACAGACTGGCTGCGGTAACAATACGAACTTTGTTTTTGGGGATGTAGGGTGCCGGGGCCTGGTGGCCAGCAAGATTTGGCTTGCTTACTATTTTTGGCGCTGTAGTTTGGACACTCATAAGCATAAATTCGAAACTCAAAAGTACTGATTAAGAAAAGATTAAGCTAACACATGATAGGGTGTTTTGGCAAACAAGAATCTAATCTAACTTTGTTGCTGATAGCCCACATGCGGAAAGCTTTTTCATTTTTACTTCCCTCGTCATCCGTACCGGAGGACTTTTACCAGGGAGTGTACATTACCAATTTGCTTACCCTTTTGCTATCCATGCTGGGCTTTTTGCTTTTCTATATTCTGTTCTTCCTTTTTGGGTGGTCCTCAACATCGCTGTTCATTATTTTAACAGCGGGTTCCTTCCTTTTTATTATTCTGATTAATCGCGTTCAGCACAAGTTAGGGCGAGTGATCTTTTGCCTTTTGCCGATTTATATGACCCTTTTTATATCCGTTTATGGTAAATATGCCGAGCCCAATCAAACCTACATTACCTATTTTGATAGCCGGTTTATTCTTTTGGTTACAACCATCCTGCCGGCCGTAAGTTTCAGACTTCAGGAACGCGTGGAGATTGGCGTTTGCCTGTTTTCCTCTTTTTTGTGTTTGATGCTTTATGATCCGGTTCACTCCTTATTTAATGTAGGCTATTTTCAGCTTGGATTTAGCGCATCTTCCTACTATTATATTAATGCCGTAACCTTTATCTGTTTTTTGGTTTTGCTTTTTGGTGTACTCACTTTAAAAGCTATTACAGAAAGGGCTGAACATCGGGCAAAGGAGTCATTGCATAATCTCAATGTTTTGAATCAGGAATTAATTACCCGCAACGAGGAATTGGTCAACCTTAATCACGCCAAAGAGCTTCATAACGAAGAGATGCTTCGGAATCAGAATGAACTTAAAGCAAGCCGTGAGTTGCTGGCTGAAGCAAACCACTTGATTCGGGAGCAACAAAAGAAACTTCAATCCTATAATCTTGAACTTGAAAAGAAAGTTGAGCAAAAGAATATGGATTTGGTGAATACCAATGAGGAGTTGATCAGGCACAATAATGAACTTCGGCAATTTTCGTACACAGTATCCCATAACCTGCGTGGCCCCGTTGCCCGTCTTTTAGGCCTTACAGATTTGTTTAGTAATCCCCTTTCGCATGAGGATCGTGAAGAAGTAAGGGTCATGATAAAAAAGTCGGGTCACGAGCTTGATGAAGTCTTGAAGGACTTAAGCCTAATCATTGATATTCGAAACGATTTATATAAAGTGCGCGAGCGGATTTTGTTTGAAACGGAGTGGAAGAAAACTATTTCTATGCTTCAGGATCAAATTCGCCCCGGCTACCAGGTGATGGCGGACTTTACAGAGGCGCCTTTTGTTTATTCCATCCGTGCAATGGTTCAAAGTATCCTGTATAATTTGGTGAGTAATGCCATTAAGTACCGCAATCCGGAGAAGGAACTTTTGGTAGAAGTAAAAACAAGTTCATTAGCCAATCAAGATATTGTTCTTATGGTTCGTGACAATGGCCTGGGTTTTAATCTTGACGATCAACGGGAAAATATCTTTAAGCTCTACAAGCGATTTCACACCCATGTGGATGGTAAGGGTTTAGGTTTATATCTGGTTAAAACTCAGGTTGATACCCTAGGCGGAAAAATTGCCATTGAAAGTCAAATTAACCGGGGCACTACATTCCGT
Source organism: Cyclobacteriaceae bacterium (assembly GCA_016787745.1). Classification (GTDB taxonomy): domain Bacteria; phylum Bacteroidota; class Bacteroidia; order Cytophagales; family Cyclobacteriaceae; genus ELB16-189. The sequence continues at coordinate 1,135 of JAEUUB010000948.1, read as the reverse complement.
ATCACCTTTCCCATGCCTTTTGATGTTAGCAAGCAAGTATTTTTTGATAATGATGCGGCCCAAATTTATTACGATGCCAACCTGAATAATACAGTGATCTCCTGGAAAAAGAACATAACCGGCATGGAGTATCGAAGAGCCTTTCAATCCGTGCTCCATACCTTACGGACGTATCACACGCCCGGCTGGATTGCTGACCTGCGACTCCAGGGAGTTGTGCCCAGCGAAGAACAACTTTGGTTTTTGAGCACCGTGTTGCCTGAGGCTGTTCACTGCGGATTAAAGCGAATTGCCGCCATTGGATTTCATGATCCTGTTCGAAAGAATTATTATGATCGAATGATTGCCAAAACAGCCGAACAGGGTATTACTCTAAAAGTTTTTGAATCCATGGAAGAAGCCGTTCTCTGGATGGAAGGATTTATTCAACGGAATTAATGATTTATCATATAACCACTTTTTCGGACTGGGAAAGTCAAAAAATGGCTTCAACATTCAGGCCACCCGCTTATGCGGAAGATGGGTTTATCCATTGTTGCACCGAAGACCAATTGCAGGGTGTGATCGAAAGATACTACGCGAACCGGAATGACCTTCTTCTGCTGTACATTGACGAGTCAATATTAAACGTGCCCGTGAAAAATGAAAAGTCCACTGGCGATGAGCTGTTTCCGCATGTGTTTGGCCCAATCAACAAAGAGGCGATAATCAAAGTAGAGCCTTATTGATGCCGTTGGAAAGATTGATTGAAAGAAGCTATATTTAATGTCAGGAATTAATAATCCTACCCCTACATGACAAGCTCACTGAATAAATTTGGCATTATAGTATTTATTGTTTGTGTGTTGGCCGGTGCCAGCTTCTTTCTTTTAAGGAAGGATCCACCCAAGTTGGTGATTAACGAAATATTGGCGATTAGCTCATTGTGTTGTCCAGATACCACCAGTGGAACCGAAGAGTTTGATGATTGGATAGAGATCTACAACGCGGATGACGTTCCTGTAAATGTGGGCGGCATGTATTTTTCACAGAATAAAAAGAAGCCTTTGGGATATCAGATTTCAGATTCGGAGCCAGAAGTGACAACCATCGCACCCGGTGGATTTCTTTTGTTCTGGGCCGATGGTACCCCCGG